>NZ_CALRZC010000042.1:0-46534 GCF_943372545.1 Variovorax sp. YR752
GGCGGGGTTTTCATTCGTCGATGGAATCGATCGATCAGTTGGCGCGGGTGCCAACCACTTCGATTTCCACGCGACGGTTCTTGGCGCGGCCTTCCTTGGTGCGGTTGTCAGCCACTGGCTGCTTCTCGCCCTTGCCTTCGGTGTAGACGCGGTTGCGTTCGATGCCCTTCGAGACCAGGAAGGCCTTGACGGCTTCGGCGCGACGCACCGACAGACGCTGGTTGTATGCGTCGGTACCGATGGAGTCGGTGTGACCCACAGCGATGATGACTTCGAGGTTCACGCCACGGATCTTCTCGACCAGGTCGGTCAGCTTGGCGCGACCTTCAGGCTTCAGAACCGACTTGTCGAAGTCGAAGAAGGCGTCAGCAGCGAAGGTGACCTTCGAAGCAGCGACTTGTGCGGGAGGCGGAGCAACCGGAGCGCCAGGCGTAGGAGCCACAGCAGCCGGGCCAGCCGGAACCAGAGCACCGTCGCAACCGGCGGCAGCCGTTGCGGGCGTCCAGTTGGCATCGCGCCAGCACAGTTCGTTCGTGCCGTTCTTCCAGACGAGTTCGCCGGTGCCGTTTTGCCAGTTGTCGATCGTAGGACCGCCGTTCGCAGCGGTGACACGGGTCTGCGCGCCGGCGGCAGTGGCGAGCGCAGCGACTGCAAACATCATCGCCACTTTATTCAGTTTCTTCATGGTTCTCCTCTTGGGGAAAAAGCCGCAGCCGCGCTGCGAATCAAGGACGCTTTAAGTGACCACCACCCAAAACGTTGAGACGATTGTGCCATAGGGTCTTTGGCAAACAGGCCGCTGGACGCCCCCGAAGCGTAGGACGGAGGCGGAATAGAGCCCTTGTGTTGCGGCGGTGCGACACCCCTCACAGCGTAAAATTTCGCCTTCCTGCCGCCAGCCTCTAGCTCATGACCTCCTTCGCCAAAGAAACCCTGCCCATCAGTCTTGAAGAGGAAATGCGCAGCAGCTACCTCGATTACGCCATGAGCGTGATCGTTGGCCGGGCCCTTCCCGACGCCCGTGACGGCCTCAAGCCGGTGCACCGGCGCGTGCTGTACGCGATGCACGAGCTCAACAACGACTGGAACCGGCCGTACAAGAAGTCGGCCCGTATCGTCGGTGACGTGATCGGCAAGTACCACCCGCACGGCGACCAGTCGGTCTACGACACCATCGTCCGGCTGGCCCAGGACTTCTCGATGCGCCACATGCTGGTCGACGGCCAAGGCAACTTCGGGTCGGTCGACGGCGACAACGCCGCCGCAATGCGTTATACGGAAATCCGGCTGGCCAAAATTGCGCATGAAATGCTGGCCGATATCGACAAGGAAACTGTCGACTTTCAGGACAATTACGACGGCTCTGAAAGAGAACCGAAAGTTTTACCGAGCCAGCTGCCGAATTTGCTGGTCAATGGCTCCGGCGGTATTGCGGTCGGCATGGCCACGAATATCCCGCCGCACAATCTCAATGAAGTGGTCGATGCCTGCCTGCACCTGCTTCGCAACCCCGAAGCCAGCATCGACGAGCTGATGGAGATCGTGCCGGCGCCCGACTTCCCCACCGCCGGCATCATCTACGGCATCAACGGCGTGAAGGACGGTTACCGCACCGGTCGCGGCAAGGTCGTGATGCGCGCCAAGTGCCACTTCGAGGATATCGACCGCGGCCAGCGCCAGGCGATCATCGTTGACGAACTGCCCTACCAGGTCAACAAGAAGACGCTGCAGGAGCGCATGGCCGAGCTGGTGCACGAGAAAAAAATCGAAGGCATCAGCCACATCCAGGACGAGTCCGACAAGTCGGGCATGCGCCTGGTGATCGAACTCAAGCGCGGCGAAGTGCCCGAGGTGGTGCTCAACAACCTCTACAAGCAGACGCAGCTGCAGGACACCTTCGGCATCAACATGGTGGCGCTGGTCGACGGCCAGCCCAAGCTGTGCAACCTGAAGGACCTGATCCAGGTCTTCCTGCAGCACCGCCGCGAAGTGGTCACGCGCCGCACAGTCTTCACGCTGCGCAAGGCCCGCGAACGCGGCCACGTGCTCGAGGGCCTGGCAGTGGCACTGGCCAACATCGATGAGTTCATTCGCATCATCCGCGAATCGCCCACCCCGCCGGTCGCCAAGGCCGAGCTGATGACCCGCGCCTGGGACAGCAAGCTGGTGCGCGAAATGCTCACGCGTTCGCGCGCCGACGGCGGCGTGATCAACGCCGACGACTACCGCCCCGAAGGCCTCGAGCGCGAGTTCGGCATGGGCGGCGATGGCCTCTATCGCCTGTCGGAAACGCAAGCCCAAGAAATTCTGCAGATGCGCCTGCAGCGCCTGACCGGCCTCGAGCAGGACAAGATCGTCGCCGAGTACAAGGAAGTCATGGCCGAGATCGACGACCTGCTCGACATCCTGGCCAAGCCCGAACGCGTCTCCATCATCATTGGCGACGAACTCGGCGAGATCAAGCAGGAGTTCGGTCAAAGCAAGCTCGGCGCCCGCCGCAGCCTGGTCGAGCACAGTGCCTACGACCTCTCGACGGAAGACCTGATCACGCCGACCGACATGGTCGTCACGCTCTCGCACAGCGGCTACATCAAGAGCCAGCCGCTCGGCGAGTACCGCGCACAAAAACGCGGCGGTCGCGGCAAGCAGGCCACGGCGACGAAGGAAGACGACTGGATCGACCAGCTCTTCATTGCCAACACGCACGACTACATCCTGTGCTTCTCGAACCGCGGCCGGTTGTACTGGCTCAAGGTGTGGGAAGTGCCGGCGGGTTCGCGCGGTTCGCGCGGACGCCCCATCGTCAACATGTTCCCCTTGCAAGAAGGCGAGAAGATCAACGTCGCCCTCGCCCTCACCGGCGAGAAGCGCAACTTTCCGGCCGACCAGTACGTGTTCATGTCGACCTCGATGGGCACGGTCAAGAAGACGGCGCTCGACGAATTCAGCAACCCGCGCAAGGGCGGCATCATTGCCGTGAACCTCGACGAAGGCGACTACCTCATCGGCGCGGCGCTTACCGACGGCAAGCACGACGTGATGCTGTTCAGCGACAACGGCAAGGCCGTGCGCTTCGACGAAGAAGACGTCCGTCCGCTGGGCCGCAACGCCCGCGGTGTGCGCGGCATGTCGCTGGAGCCGGGTCAGGGCGTGATCGCCATGCTGGTGGCCGAGGACGAGCAGCAAAGCGTGCTCACCGCCACCGAAAATGGTTACGGAAAACGCACAAGCATTACCGAATACACCCGTCATGGCCGCGGAACCAAAGGCATGATCGCGATTCAACAGAGTGAGCGCAACGGCAAGGTCGTTGCCGCCACGCTCGTTCATGCGGACGATGAGATCATGCTCATCACCGACAAGGGTGTGCTCGTGCGCACCCGTGTGGCCGAGATTCGCGAACTGGGTCGGGCGACGCAAGGCGTCACGCTGATCGGGCTCGACGAAGGCGCCAAACTCAGCGGGCTTCAACGCATCGTCGAAAACGACGCGGTCGGCGAAAGCGAGCCGGACGCAGACGACACTTCCACATCTTCAACGGAGAATCCTCAGTGAAAAAACAACTCAAGCTCGCACTCCTGACCGCTGCTCTCGCCGGCTCGTCCATGGCCGCCATGGCCCAGGACAAGGCCACGCTGATCAAGCAGTTCATCGAGATCCAGCGCCCCGGCATCGAGTCGCTGGCACGCGGCCTGATCGAGCAGTCGAGCGCCCCCATCGCGCAAGCCGGTTCGCAGTACCTGCAGACGCAAGTGCCCGAAGCCAAGCGCGAATCCGCCGCCAAGGCCGCTGACGCCGAACTGAAGAAGTACTTCGACGACGCCTACCCGGTCGTGCGCGACAAGGCCGTGCAGATCGCCCCTGGCGCCCTCACGCCGATCCTCGAGCAGAACTTCACCGAAGAAGAGCTCAAGCAACTGCTGGCCTGGATCAACTCGCCCCTGAGCAAGAAGTACCAGGAACTGAACCCGAAGATGCAGACCGCACTGACGGAAAAGCTGGTGACCGACACCCGCGCCACCATCGAACCCAAGATGCGCGCACTCGACACCAACGTCGCCAAGGCCCTCGGTGCCCCCACCGATGGTGCAGCAGCTCCCGCCAAGGCGCCCGCCGCCAAGGCTCCCGCCAAGACAAAGTAAAGCACCGTGACCCAGCAGCAGACGCCGGCCGGCAAGCGCCCCTACAACTTTTCGGCCGGTCCGGCTGCCATGCCGGAGGCGGTGCTGCAACGCGCCGCTTCCGAGATGCTCGATTGGCAGGGCAGCGGCATGAGCGTGATGGAAATGAGCCATCGCGGCAAGGAATTCGGTGCCATCTGCACCCAGGCCGAAGCCGACATTCGCACGCTGCTGGCCATCCCCTCGCACTTTCACATCCTGTTCATGCAGGGTGGCGGACTTGGCGAGAACGCCATCGTGCCGCTGAACCTGTCGCGCGGCGCTGCCGCCGACTTCGTTGTCACCGGCAGCTGGAGCGCCAAGTCGCACAAGGAAGCGCAGCGCTACTGCACGGCCCGCGTGGCCGCGAGCAACGCTGACAACCAGCACACCAAGCTGCCCGATCCCGCAAGCTGGCAGCTGTCCGGCGATGCCTCGTATGTGCACGTGTGCAGCAACGAGACCATCAACGGCATCGAGTTCCAGCAACTCCCCGACCTGGCCGCGCTCGGCAGCAAGGCGCCGCTGGTCATCGATTTTTCTTCCCATGTCGCTTCACGCAGCGTCGACTGGAGTCGCGTCGGCCTGGCCTTCGGCGGCGCCCAGAAGAACCTCGGCCCCGCCGGCCTGACCATCGTGGTCGTGCGCGACGACCTGCTGGGCCATGCGCTCGAGATCTGCCCGAGCGCGTTCAACTACAAGACCGTGGCCGACAACCACTCCATGTACAACACCCCGCCGACCTGGGGCATCTACATGGCGGGGCTCACGTTCCAGTGGCTGCTGCAGCAGACCGAAGGCGAGCTCACCGGCATCGCCGCCATGGAGCAGCGCAACATCGAGAAGGCCACGCTGCTGTACGGGTACATCGACGGCTCCGACTTCTACGCCAACCGCATCGACACAAGCTGCCGTTCGCGCATGAACGTGCCGTTCTTCCTGGCCGACGAAAGCCGCAACGAGGCCTTCCTGGCCGGTGCGCGCGAAGCCGGACTGCTGCAGCTCAAGGGCCACAAGTCGGTCGGCGGAATGCGTGCGAGCATCTACAACGCCATGCCGCTGGCAGGGGTGCAGGCCTTGGTGGCCTACATGAGAGAATTCGAGCGATCGCATGCGTAGGCGCATGCCCTGTTGCTCGCACCGATGACCGCCTCTGCCCCCACACCACCCACCTCCCCCGACAGCTCCGAAAGCCTGGCCGATCTGCGCGTGCAGATCGACTCGCTCGACCAACGGCTCCTGAGCCTGCTCAATGAGCGCGCCCATGTGGCCGAGCTGGTCGGCGAGGTCAAGAAGCGCGAAGGCACGCCGTTCTTCCGCCCCGATCGCGTGGCCGCGGTCATCAACAAGATGCAAAGCAGCAATGGCGGTCCGCTCAAGGACCTCCATGTCGCGGCCATCTGGCGCGAGATCATGTCGGCCTGCCTGGCCCTCGAATCGCCCCAACGCGTGGCCGTGCTCGGCCCCGAAGGCACCTTCTGCGAACAAGCCGCCATCGAGTACTTCGGCGGCGCCGCCGACCTGATCTATTGCGCCAGCTTCGACGAGGTGTTCCACGCCACCGCCGCGGGCAGCGCCCAGTACGGCGTGGTCGGCGTCGAGAACTCGACCGAAGGCGTGGTCACGCGCTCGCTCGACCTGTTCCTGCACTCCCCCACCCACGTCGTCGGCGAAGTCAGCCTGCTGGTGCGCCATCACCTGATGCGCAGCAGCAACTCGCTCGAAGGCGTCGAGGCCGTGCTGGCCCACCCGCAGGCGTTGGCGCAGTGCCAGACCTGGCTGTCCAAGCACCTGCCCAATGCCGAGCGACGCGCCGTGTCGAGCAACGCCGAAGGCGCGCGCCTCGCGGCCACGAATCCGGCCTGGGCCGCGCTGGCCGGCGAACGCGCCGCCACCCGCTTCGGCCTGCACATCGTGGCGCACGCCATCCAGGACGACTCGTACAACCGCACCCGCTTCTCGGTGATCTGCCTGCCGCAGACGCTGGCCATGCCGCCGGCTTCGGGCAAGGACTGCACGAGCCTGATCGTATCGGTGCCGAACCGCCCCGGCGCAGTGCACGACCTGCTGGTGCCGTTGAAGGCCAACAACGTGTCGATGACGCGCTTCGAGTCGCGCCCCGCGCGCACCGGCCAGTGGGAGTACTACTTCTACATCGACCTCGACGGCCACCCCTCGCAGCCCAACGTGGCGGCGGCGCTGGCCGACCTGCGCGGCCTCTGCGCCTTCTACAAGGTGCTCGGCGCCTACCCGATCAAAGCCTGAGCCGAACGGACCGACGCGATGTTCGAGCAACTGGGATTGATCGGCTGCGGCCTCATGGGCGGCTCCTTTGCGCTCGCGCTCAAACGCGCGAAGCTGGTGAAACGCGTGGTCGGCTACAGCAAGTCGCCCTCCACCACTGAGCGCGCGCGCCAGCTCGGCGTGATCGATGTGGCGGCGCCGTCGGCGCTGCTGGCGGTGTCGGGCGCCGACCTCGTGCTGCTGGCGGTGCCGGTGGCCGCGTCGGAGGCCACCTTCAAGGCCATTCGCCACGGCATCTCGGCCGACACGCTGGTGATGGACGTCGGCTCGACCAAGGGCGACGTGATCGAAGCCGCGCGCAACGGCCTGCAAAAGCAATTCGCGAACTTCGTGCCAGCCCATCCGATCGCCGGCAAGGAAGTCTCCGGCATCGAGCATGCCGAAGCGTCGCTGTTCACCGGCCGCCAGGTCGTGCTGACTCCCGTCAAGACCACGCTGCGCTCGAATGTGCAGCGCGCCTCGCAGGTGTGGAGCGGCATCGGCGCCAATGTCATCACGATGACGTACGAAGAGCACGACGCCGCCTTCGCCGCCGTGAGCCACCTGCCGCACCTGCTGGCCTTTGCGTACACCAATGCCCTCACCGGCCAGCCGCAAGGCGACCGCTTCCTGAGCCTCGCGGGCCCGGGCTTTCGCGATTTCTCGCGCATCGCCGCCAGCGACCCGGTCATGTGGCGCGACGTGCTGCTCGCCAACCGCGAGCAGGTGCTGCAACAGTCGCAGGCCTTCCGCAAGGCGCTCGAAGACCTCGAGGCGCTGATGACCGCCGGCGACCTGCAAGGCCTGGAGCAATCCATCGCCGCCGCCAGCAAGGCGCGCGCCGCCTGGAGGCCGAATTCGAGCACCGACGCTCTGGCCCAGCAGGACAGCTGACATGTTCTCGACTGCCTTTCTCGACCTTCCGCCCCTCGTGGGCGCCGCCGGCACGGTTCAGCTGCCGGGCTCCAAGAGCATTTCCAACCGCGTGCTGCTGCTGGCCGCGCTCGCCAGCGGCACCACCACGATCCACGACCTGCTCGATTCCGACGACACGCGGGTGATGCTCGACGCCCTGCGCGCGCTGGGCTGCGGCATCGAGCCGGCCGACAGTTCGCTGCGCATCACGGGCCTGGGCGGCCAGTTGCCGCCAGCGCTGGGCACGACGTTGTTGCCGCTGTTCCTGGGCAACGCCGGCACGGCCATGCGCCCGCTGACCGCGGCGCTGTCGCTGCTCGGCGGCGAGTTCGAGCTCAGCGGCGTGCCGCGCATGCACGAGCGCCCGATCGGCGACCTGGTCGACGCGCTCACGCAGTTGGGCTGCCGCATCGACTACCTCGGCAACCCCGGCTACCCGCCGCTGCGCATCCACCCCGTGTCGCACGACGAACTGGCGCTCGGCGCGCCGATCCGCGTGCGCGGCGACGTGTCGAGCCAGTTCCTGACCGCCCTGCTGCTGGCGCTGCCGCTCGCAGCAGCCAACGACATCGTGATCGAAGTCGTCGGCGAGCTGATTTCCAAGCCCTACATCGAGATCACGCTGAACCTGCTGGCGCGCTTCGGCATCACAGTGCAGCGCGACGGCTGGGAGCGCTTCACCATTCCCGCCGGCAGCCGCTACAGCTCGCCAGGCGAGATCCACGTCGAGGCGGACGCCTCGTCTGCTAGCTATTTCATAGCACTTGGCGCCATTGCGGCGGGCGTTTCGGGTCAGAACGGCATCCGCATCGAAGGCGTTGGCGCGGCCTCGATCCAGGGCGACATCCGCTTCATCGACGCCGCCCAACAGATGGGCGCGCTGGTCGACAGCGGCCCGAACTGGCTCGAAATCCGCCGCGGCGCCTGGCCCCTCAAGGCCATCGACCTCGACGCGAACCACATCCCCGATGCCGCCATGACGCTGGCCGTCATGGCGCTGTACGCCGACGGCCCCAGCACGCTGCGCAACATCGCGAGCTGGCGCGTGAAGGAAACCGACCGCATCGACGCCATGGCGAACGAGCTGCAGAAGCTCGGCGCCACGGTCGAGGCCGGGCCGGACTTCATCCGCGTCCACCCGCTGCCCGCCGCCGGGTGGCGGCCCGCCAGCATCCGCACCTATGACGACCACCGGGTCGCCATGTGTTTTTCGCTCGCGGCCTTCAATCCGGCCGGCGTGCCGGTGCGCATCCTCGAGCCCCACTGCGTCGCCAAGACCTTCCCCGACTACTTCGAAACCCTGTTCTCGGTGGCCGAGGCCGCCGAGGTGCCCGTGATCTGCATCGACGGCCCGACCGCCTCGGGTAAGGGCACACTGGCCGCCGAGGTGGCGCGCCTGCTGGGCTACCACTACCTCGATTCGGGCTCTCTCTACCGGGTGACCGGGCTCGCCGCGCGCCGCGCCGGCCTGGAGGCCACTGCCGCGAACGAGGCGCAGATTGCCGCCCTCGCCGCTGCCCTGCCCCTGCAGTTCACCGAGGGCAAAGTGCTGCTGGCTGGCGACGACGTGAGCGACGACATCCGCACCGAAGCCGCCGGCATGGACGCCTCGCGCGTCTCCGCGCTGCCGGCCGTGCGCGAGGCGCTGCAAGACCTGCAACATCGCTTCCGGCGCCTGCCCGGCCTCGTGGCCGACGGGCGCGACATGGGCACCGTGATCTTCCCCGACGCGGCGCTCAAGGTGTTCCTCACGGCGGGTGCCGCCCAGCGCGCCGAACGGCGGCATAAGCAGTTGATTTCAAAGGGTATTTCGACTACACTCGACAGTCTTCGCTCCGACTTGGAAGCACGTGACGCCCGGGACTCTTCCCGCAGCGTCGCCCCTCTGAAGCCGGCGCAGGACGCTCGCCACCTCGACAACTCCCAGCTGTCCATCGAACACTCGATCGACACGGTGTTGAACTGGTGGCAAGAAATTCAACCGTTCAAGTCCGCTTGAGCGGATTGAAGTGCAGCCCTTCAAGTCCGCTTGAAGGGCTTGCGTCTCCCGGGTGTTCCGGGTGGCGCCTACCGCTCCAGCAGGCTCCTTCCGCGCGACAGCGCACTGGCCTGCTGGTTGTTCAACCAACCGGGCTCACGCCCACAACCTAACCGCCGTCTACAGACCTCCAGCAGCCGCACGCAATTTCGCAAGAGCGCCTGCCAACCCTGCCTGACGGAAGGAACCATAAATGTCTGAATCTTTTGCCGACCTATTCGAAGAGTCCCTGAAGCGTTCCGAAATGCGCAGCGGCGAGGTCATCACGGCCGAAGTCGTGCGCGTCGAACACAACCACGTCGTCGTCAACGCCGGTCTGAAGTCCGAAGCGTATGTGCCGATCGAAGAGTTCAAGAACGACAAGGGCGAACTCGAAGTCCAGGCCGGCGATTTCGTTTCCGTTGCCATCGGCAGCGTTGAAAACGGCTACGGCGACACCATCCTCTCGCGCGACACCGCCAAGCGTCTGGCTTCGTGGCTCGCCCTCGAGAAGGCCCTGGAATCGGGCGACTTCGTCACCGGCACCACCAGCGGCAAGGTCAAGGGCGGCCTGACCGTTCTGGTCAACGGCATCCGCGCATTCCTGCCGGGCTCGCTGATCGACACGCGTCCGATCAAGGACCTGACCCCGTACGAAAACAAGACCCTCGAATTCAAGGTCATCAAGCTCGATCGCAAGCGCAACAACGTCGTGCTGTCGCGCCGTGCCGTGGTCGAAGCCAGCATGGGCGAAGAGCGCGCCAAGCTGATGGAAACCCTGAAGGAAGGCGCTGTTGTCCGCGGCGTGGTCAAGAACATCACCGAATACGGTGCGTTCGTGGACCTCGGCGGCATCGACGGCCTGCTGCACATCACCGACATGGCATGGCGCCGTGTTCGCCACCCGAGCGAAGTCGTTCAGGCCGGCCAGGAAATCACCGCCAAGATCCTCAAGTTCGACACCGAAAAGAACCGTGTCTCGCTGGGTCTCAAGCAAATGGGTGACGACCCGTGGATGGGCGTTTCGCGCCGCTACCCGCAATCGACCCGCCTGTTCGGCAAGGTCACGAACATTGCCGACTACGGCGCGTTCGTCGAACTCGAACCCGGCATCGAAGGCCTGGTGCACGTCTCCGAAATGGACTGGACCAACAAGAACATCGCTCCGAACAAGATCGTCTCGCTGGGCGACGAAGTCGAAGTCATGGTCCTGGAAATCGACGAAGACAAGCGCCGCATCAGCCTGGGCATGAAGCAGTGCAAGGCCAACCCGTGGCAAGAGTTCGCTCAGAACACGAAGCGTGGCGACCGCGTCAAGGGCCCGATCAAGTCGATCACCGACTTCGGCGTGTTCGTGGGTCTGGCTGCCGGCATCGACGGCCTGGTTCACCTTTCGGACCTCTCGTGGAACGAAACCGGCGAAACCGCCGTTCGCAACTACAAGAAGGGCCAGGAAGTCGAAGCGATCGTGTTGGCTGTCGACGTCGACCGCGAACGCATCTCGCTGGGCATCAAGCAGCTCGACAGCGATCCGTTCACCACGTTCACGACCGTGAACGACAAGGGCCAGATCGTGACCGGCAAGGTCAAGACCGTGGACGCCCGCGGCGCTGAAATCGACCTCGGCGAAGACATCATCGGCTACCTGCGTGCTTCGGAAATCTCGCGCGACCGCGTTGAAGATGCCCGCAACGTGCTCAAGGAAGGCGACGAAGTCACAGCCATCGTGGTGAATGTGGATCGCAAGACCCGCAACATCCAGCTGTCGATCAAGCAGAAGGACATGGTTGACGAACAAGGCGCCATGGCCAACCTGAGCCAGCAGTCGGCACGCGAAAACGCGGGCACGACCAGCCTGGGCGCCCTGCTGCGCGCCAAGCTCGACAACAGCGACAACAAGTAAGCTGAGTCCGAAGACAGAGGCAGGCCCCCCGGGGCCGCTCTGTCTTTTTTTTCGTCCACGTTTTTCGTTTATGTTTGGCCTATGACCCGCTCAGACCTCGTCGAAGAACTCGCCGCCCGTTTCGCGCAGCTCACGCACCGCGATGCCGAATACGCCGTCAAGACCATCCTGGACGCGATGAGCGACGCGCTGGTGCGCGGCCACCGCATCGAGATCCGTGGCTTCGGCAGCTTCTCGGTCAACCGCCGTCCGCCGCGCATCGGCCGCAACCCGCGTTCGGGTGAGAGCGTGCAGATCCCCGAGAAGCGCGTGCCGCACTTCAAGCCGGGCAAGGCGCTGCGCGAAGCCGTCGACGCAAAGACCGCCGAGCTCGATGCAGGCAAGGAAGCCGCCGGCCGCAAGGCCTGATGCGCATGGATGCAAACGTAGAATGCTCCCGGCAACGGGAACAGCTATGAAATACCTCCTGTGGCTGCTCAAGGCAGCCATTTTTTTTACGCTCTTCGCCTTCGCGCTGAACAACCAGCACGACGCGACCGTCTACTTCTTCTTCGGAACCCATTGGCGTGCGCCGCTGGTGCTCGTCGTGCTCGCGGCCTTTGCCGGCGGGCTCGTGGTCGGCGCGCTGGGCATGCTGCCCGGCTGGTGGAAACACCGCGCTGCCGCAGCCCAGGTGCCCGCGGTTTCCGAAATCCCTTCGCCCGCGCCGCTGGCTGCCGCCACCGCCTCCGCGACCGTGCCGTCCATCTCGGCCACCGACCTTCCCGCCGTACGTCAACATGGACTTTGATCCCAGCTGGCTGCTGATCGGCCTGCCCGTCGCCTTCGTGCTGGGCTGGCTCGCATCGCGCTTCGACATCCGCCAGCTCAAGCTCGAGAACCGGCAGGCGCCCAAGGCCTACTTTCGCGGCCTGAACTTCCTGCTCAACGAGCAGCAGGACCAGGCCATCGACGCCTTCATCGAGGCCGTGCAGAACGACCCCGACACCCAGGAGCTGCACTTCGCGCTCGGCAACCTATTCCGCCGCCGCGGCGAATACCAGCGCGCCGTGCGCGTGCACGAGCACCTGCTGGGCCGCGGCGACCTGAGCCGTGCCGACCGCGAGCGCGCACAGCATGCGCTGGCGCAAGACTTCCTGCGCGCCGGCCTGCTCGACCGCGCCGAAGCGGCGTTGCAGAAGCTCGAAGGCACGCGCTACGAGAACGAAGCGCGTCTTTCGCTGCTCGCCATCTACGAGCGCTCGCGCGAATGGGCGCAGGCCGCCGACGTGGCGCAGAAGCTCGACGAGTCCGACCAGGCCAGCTACAGCACGCGGCGCGCCCATCACCTGTGTGAGCAGGCCAACGAACGCGTCGCGGCCGGCGACCTGCCGGGCGCCGGCGACCTGCTCACGCAGGCCCGGGCCTTGGCGCCGCAGGCCCCGCGGCCGGCCATCGACACAGCGACCTTGCAGCTGCGCAACGGTGAAGCCGCCGCGGCCTTCGACACGCTCGAAGGGCTCAGCGACACGGCGCCGCTGGCGCTGCCGCTGTATGCCGCGGCGCTGCAGAAGGCGGCCGTGGCCGCGCAGCGCGAAGGCGAGGCGCTGGCGCTGCTGCAGCGACGCTATGCCGAGTCGCCGTCGATCGACGTGCTCGAAGCGATGATCGCGCTCGGCGGCACACCCGATGCCACGCCCGCGGACACGCCCACCGAAGCGCCCACGCCGCGCGACAGCTACATCGCCCACCTCGCGCACCAGCCCTCGCTCGTCGCCGCCTCGCGCTGGCTCGCCGGCGAGCGCTTCGAGCACGAGCAGTTCCATCCGCAGGTGCAACGCGCGCTCGACCAGGCCACCCGCCCGCTCATGCGCTACCGCTGCGCGGCCTGCGGCTTCGAGGCGCACCAGTACTTCTGGCACTGCCCCGGCTGCCAGGCCTGGGACAGCTATCCGCCGCGTCGCGTGGAAGAACTCTGACCACGGTTCAGAACAATCGTCACACGGGGCCCTGGGCCCCGTTTTCACGTCAACTGCCGCGCGCGCCCTCTCGTTGAGCCGAAGCCGATATTCCTGTCGGCTTAGCCATACCAACAATTGAAGAGGGAGTTTTCATCATGTTCAAGAAAATCATCGCCACGCTCGCCATGTGCTTCGCGGCCGTCTCGTTCGCTGCCGTCGACGCCAACAAGGGCAGCGCCGCCGACCTCGACGGCCTCAAGGGCGTCGGCCCCTCGCTGTCCAAGCGCATCCTCGATGCCCGCAAGGAAGGCGAGTTCAAGGACTGGCCCGACCTCATGCAGCGCGTGAAAGGCGTGAAGGAAAAGAGCGCGGCCAAGCTGTCGGCCGAGGGCCTGACGGTCAACGGCCAGAGCTTCGACGGTGCTGCAGCACCTGCCAAGGCGGGCAAGACCGCCAAGGCGGCCGAAGCGAAACCCGCCAAGCAGTGACAGCACCCTGAAACCAGGAAACCGCCCCCGAGGCGGTTTTTTTACGCCCGCACTTTGTGCCGCATCGACACCACATGGCAGGGAAATGCCTCAGCGAATGGCCCGGAATTTGCACGTATGCTTTTCTTTCATCCAGCTTTAACCACATTCCGGAGCGCGTTCATGAATCACAAGTTCGGCATGGCCCTGGCGGGCCTCACCTTCGGCGCCGCCGCCTTCGCGCAAACCAAGTGGGACCTGCCCACCGCTTACCCGACCACCAACTTCCACACCGAGAACATCACGCAGTTCGCGAGCGACGTGGACAAGGGCAGCGGCGGCAAGCTCAAGATCACGGTGCATGCCAACGCGTCGCTGTTCAAGGCGCCCGAGATCAAGCGTGCGGTGCAGGGCGGCCAGGCGCAGCTCGGTGAGATCCTGCTGGTGAATTACCAGAACGAATGGCAGATGTTCGGCGCCGACGGCATCCCCTTCCTGGCCGACAGCTACGACGCCGCCTGGAAGCTCTACCAGGCACAGAAGCCCGCGCTCGAGAAGAAGCTGGGCGAACAAGGCATCCAGCTGCTGTACGCCGTGGCATGGCCGCCGCAGGGCATCTTCGTGAAGAAGGAAATCGCCTCGGCCGCCGACCTCAAGGGCGTGAAGTGGCGCGCCTACAGCCCCGCCACCGCGCGCATCGGCGAACTCGTGGGCGCGCAACCGGTCACCGTGCAGCAGGCCGAGCTGTCGCAGGCCATGGCCACGGGCGTGATCGAGTCGTACATGTCCTCGGGCTCCACCGGCTACGACACCAAGACCTACGAGTACATCAAGAACTTCTACGACACCCAGGCCTGGTTGCCGAAGAACGCGGTGCTCATGAACAAGAAGGCCTTCGACGCGCTCGACAAGCCCGTGCAGCAGGCGCTGCTCAAGGCGGCGGCCGATGCCGAGAAGCGCGGCTGGGACACCTCGAAGAAGAAGAACGTCGAGTACCTCGACCTGCTCAAGAAGAACGGCATGACGGTGCACGTGCCCTCGGCACAGCTCAAGGCCGACATGAAGAAGGTCGGCGACACCATGATCAAGGAGTGGACCGAGAAGGCCGGCCCCGAAGGCCAGGCCGTCGTCGACGCCTACAAGAAGATGTGACCCGGCTTCGCACGCACGGCACCCGATGCGCAAGACGCTGGACTTTCTCTACCTGAGCGCCGCCGCCCTGGCGGCGCTTTTCATGATCGGCCTGCTGGTGATGGTGCTGCTCTCCATCCTCGGGCGGCAGCTGCACTTCAACATCCCCGGCATCGACGCCTACGCCGGCTACCTGATGGCCGGCGCGGGCTTCCTGGCGCTGGCGCACACACTCAAGCGCGGCGAGCACATCCGCGTGACGCTGGTGATGCAGAACCTGCCGCCTGCGGCACAGCGCTGGCTCGAACGCTGGGCCATGGGCGCCGCGGCGCTGCTGGCCCTGCTCTTTGCCTGGTACAGCGTGCGCCTGGTCTGGCAGTCGCTCGACTACCACGACATCTCCACCGGCAACGACGCCACGCCGCTGTGGATTCCGCAGCTGTCGATGGCGCTCGGCGCCATCGTCTTCGCGATCGCGTCGCTCGACGAGTTCGTGATCGAGTGGCGCGGCCGCCCGGCCAAGGCCGCCGAAACGGAGGCGCTGCGCCATGAGTGACATCGCCATTGCCGGCCTGCTGATCGCCGCCCTGTTCCTCATCCTGGGCAGCGGCGTGTGGATCGGCCTCACGCTCTCCGGCGTGGCGTGGATCGCCATGCAGATCTTCTCGTCGCGCGCCGCCGGCGACGCCATGGCCGTGACCATCTGGGGGTCGGCCTCGAGCTGGACGCTCACGGCGCTGCCGCTGTTCGTGTGGATGGGCGAGATCCTGTTCCGCACGCGGCTGTCGCAGGACATGTTCAAAGGCCTCGCGCCCTGGATGCAGGCCCTGCCCGGCCGGCTGCTGCACACCAACGTGGTGGGCTGCGCGGTGTTCGCGGCGGTGTCGGGCTCGAGCGCGGCCACCTGCGCCACCATCGGCAAGATGAGCCTGCCCGAGCTCAAGCGCCGCGGCTACCCCGACGACATGGTCATCGGCACGCTGGCCGGCGCCGGCACGCTGGGCCTGCTGATCCCGCCCTCGATCATCATGATCGTGTACGGGGTGAGCGCCGACGTGTCGATTGCACGCCTCTTCATCGCGGGCGTCATCCCCGGCATCCTGCTGGCGCTGCTGTTCTCGGGCTACATCGTGGTCTGGGCGCTGCGCAACCCCGACAAGGTGCCGCCCGCCGACGCGAAGCTGCCCTTCGTCGAGAAGCTCTGGGCTTCGATGTCGCTGATCCCGGTGGCGCTGCTGATCCTGTCGGTGCTGGGCTCCATCTATGCGGGCATCGCCACGGCCACCGAGGCGGCGGCCGTGGGCGTGGTCGGCGCCATGGTCATCTCGGCCGCGCAGGGCTCGCTCACCTGGCACAGCTTCAAGGAAGCGCTGCTGGGCGCCACGCGCCTTTACTGCATGATGGCGCTGATCCTCGCGGGCGCAGCCTTCCTCACGCTGGCCATGGGCTACATCGGGCTGCCGCGCCACCTGGCCGAGTGGATCGGCTCGCTGGGGCTGTCGAAGTTCCAGCTGATCCTGATGCTCGCCGCGTTCTACATCGTGCTGGGCTGCTTCCTGGACGGCATCTCGATGGTGGTGCTGACCATGGGCGTGATCATGCCGACCGTCACCGCGGCCGGCATCGACCCGGTGTGGTTCGGCATCTTCATCGTGCTGGTGGTCGAGATGGCGCAGATCACGCCGCCCGTGGGCTTCAACCTGTTCGTGCTGCAGGGCATGACCGGGAGAGACCTGCTCTACATCGCGCGCGTCACGCTGCCGATGTTCTTCCTCATGGTGGCCGCGGTGCTGCTCATCTACTTCGTGCCGCAGCTGGTGACGTGGCTCCCGCAGCAGATGGCGCCTTGAATCCCGGGGGTAGCGACCGACCAGCAGACAATAGGCCCATGCTGCTTCCGGCTCTTGCGATCTGCCTCGGCGCCTCATGCGGCGCCCTCGCCCGATGGGGCCTCGGCCTCTGGCTCAACACCGGCGGCCCCGTGCCCTACGGCACGCTGGCCGCCAACCTCGTCGGCGGCTACTTCGTCGGCGTGGCGGTGGCCGTCTTCCAGGCGCTGCCGCAGCTCGACCCGGTGTGGCGACTGCTGCTCATCACCGGCTTCCTCGGCGGGCTCACGACCTTCTCGAGCTTCTCGGCCGAAGTGGTCGCGCTGTTGCTCGGCGGACGGCCGTTGCTGGCACTGGGCACCGGCCTGCTGCACCTGTGCGGCTCGCTGGTCCTGACCTGGCTGGGCATCCGCAGCGTGCAGCTCGTGCTGGCTTCGTGACAGCGAAAAAACTGCCCGTCCTCCTGCGGTTATAGCCAGGGGCTTCGCAGAGGGTCGGTCGATAGAATCGACCCCCAATGCCCCTCGCCCTTCTCGTCGCACTCCCCTTTCTTGCCAGCGTGCTGGCCGCGTTGATGCCGTCCAACGCGCGCAACCGGGAGTCGACCCTTGCAGGGCTCGTCGCATTGGGCTGCGCCATCCAGGTCGCATGGCTCTTTCCGCAGATCGCGCACGGCAACGTGCTGAGGCAAGAGATCGAGTGGCTCCCCGCCCTCGGCCTGAACCTCGTGTTCCGCCTCGACGGCTTCGCGTGGCTGTTCTGCATGCTGGTGCTGGGCATCGGCGCGCTGGTGGTGCTCTATGCGCGCTACTACATGTCGGCCTCCGACCCGGTGCCGCGCTTCTTCTCGTTCTTCCTCGCGTTCATGGGCGCAATGATGGGCGTGGTGCTCTCGGGCAACCTGATCCAGATGGTGCTGTTCTGGGAGCTCACCAGCCTCTTCTCCTTCTTGCTGATCGGCTACTGGCACCACCGGCGCGACGCGCGGCGCGGCGCGCGCATGGCGCTCACCGTCACGGGCGCGGGCGGGCTGTGCCTGCTGGCCGGCGTGCTCGTGCTCGGCCGCATCGTCGGCAGCTACGAGCTCGACATCGTGCTGGTCTCGGGCGACATCATCCGTGCGCACGCGCTGTACCCGGTGGCGCTGGTGCTGATCCTGCTCGGCGCGTTCACCAAGAGCGCACAGTTCCCGTTCCACTTCTGGCTGCCGCGCGCCATGGCTGCGCCCACGCCGGTGTCGGCCTACCTGCACTCGGCCACCATGGTGAAGCTGGGCGTGTTTCTCATGGCGCGCCTGTGGCCGGTGCTCTCGGGCACCGAACAGTGGTTCTGGATGGTCGGCGGCGCGGGCGCGATCACGCTGCTGCTCGGCGGCTTCGCGGCGATGTTCCAGCGCGACCTGAAGGCGCTGCTGGCCTACTCGACCATCTCGCACCTGGGCCTCATCACGCTGCTGCTGGGCCTGAACAGCCCGCTCGCAGCCGTCGCTGCAGTCTTCCACGTCATGAACCACGCGACCTTCAAGGCCTCGCTGTTCATGGCCGCCGGCATCATCGACCACGAAACCGGCACGCGCGACATCCGCAAGCTCAGCGGCCTGATGCGGCTGATGCCCATCACCGGCACGCTGGCCATCATCGCCAGCGCCTCGATGGCCGGTGTGCCGCTGCTCAACGGCTTTCTCTCGAAGGAAATGTTCTTCGCCGAGACGGTGTTCATCCAGGCCACGCCCTGGATCGACTTCAGCCTGCCGGTCATCGCCACGCTCGCGGGCATCTTCAGCGTGGCGTACTCGGCGCGCTTCGTGTTCGACGTGTTCTTCGGCCCGCCCTGTGGCCCCGACGTGCCCAAGCCCCCGCACGAGCCGCCGCACTGGATGCGCGTGCCGGTCGAGTTTCTGGTGCTGCTGTGCCTGGTGGTGGGCGTGGCGCCGGCCTGGTCGGTCGGCCCGATGCTCGCGGCGGCGGCCACGCCGGTGGTCGGCGGCACGCTGCCCGCCTACAGCCTGGCCGTGTGGCACGGCTTCAACCTGCCGCTGATGATGAGCTTCGTCGCGCTCGCGGGCGGCGCCGTGCTCTACCTGCTGCTGCGCCGCCCGCTGGGCACCGGCCGGCTCGAGCGCACGCCGCTGCTGCACCGCTTCGACGGGCAGCTCATCTTCGAACACCTGATCGCGCTGCTGAGCGAAGCCGGCCGGCGCAGCCGTCGCCTGTTCGGCACGCGCCGCCTGCAGTGGCAGCTGCTGTGGCTGGTGGTGGTGGCCGTGGCGGGCGCCGCGGCGTCGCTGTGGGCCACGCCGGCCGATCGCGGCACGCGCGAACTGCTGCCCTTCTCGCCGATGTTCGCGATGACCTGGCTGATCGGCTGCGTGTGCGCCGTGGCCGCCGCGTGGCAGGCCAAGTTCCACCGGCTCGCCGCGCTCATGCTGGCCGCGGGCGCCGGGCTGGTCTCGTGCGTCACGTACATCTGGTTCTCGGCGCCCGACCTCGCGCTCACGCAGTTGGTGGTCGAGGCCGTGACCACGGTGCTGATTTTGTTGGGCCTGCGCTGGCTGCCGATGCGCAGCAAGGACGTGGTGCAGCCCGCGCGCATGCGGCTGCGGCCTTGGGGCCGCCGCGGGCGCGACCTGCTGGTGGCCACCGTCGCCGGCTGCGGCATGGCCGCGCTGGCCTGGGCCCTGATGACGCGCACCTTCCCGCAGAGCATCTCGCCCTTCTTCCTTGAACGCGCGCTCACCGAAGGCGGCGGCACCAACGTGGTCAACGTGATGCTGGTCGACTTCCGCGGCTTCGACACCTTCGGCGAGATCACCGTGCTGGGCATCGTGGCGCTCACCGTGTATGCGCTGCTGCGGCGCTTCCGGCCCGCCATCGAATCGATGGCGCTGCCCATCCAGCAACGCCTGCAGGTCGACGACGGCAGCAGCGACCTGCTGAACCCGCGCCGCGCCACCGACTCCGCCATCGGCTACCTCATGGTGCCGGCCGTGCTGGTGCGCCTGGTGCTGCCGGTGGCCGTGCTGGTGTCGGTGTACTTCTTCATGCGCGGCCACAACGCGCCCGGCGGCGGCTTCGTCGCGGGGCTGGTGATGTCGGTCGCGCTGGTGCTGCAGTTCATCGTCTCGGGCACCGAGTGGGTCGAAGAGCACCTGCGCATCTACCCGCGCCGCTGGATCGCCATCGGCCTGCTGTTCGCGCTCGCCACCGGCGGCGGCGCCATCGCCTTCGGCTACCCCTTCCTGACCACGCACACCGCGCACCTGCACGTGCCGCTGCTGGGCGACATGCACGTGCCCAGCGCCCTCTTCTTCGACATCGGCGTGTTCGCGCTGGTGCTCGGCGCCACCATGCTGATCCTCACCGCGCTGGCCCACCAGTCCGTCCGAAGCCACCGCTGGGCCGACGAACAAGAAGAGAAAGAAGCGGAGGCCCGCGCCGCCGCCGAAGCCGAAGAAGCGGCTGCTGCCGCGGCCACCACCGGGGGGGCCCGCTGATGGAAATCGTGCTGGCCATCGCCATCGGCGTGCTCACCGGTTCGGGCGTGTACCTGCTGCTGCGCCCGCGGACCTTCCAGGTCATCATGGGCCTGACGCTCATCTCGTACGCGGTCAACCTGTTCATCTTCAGCATGGGCCGGCTCAAGGTCGACAGCGAGCCGGTGCTGGTCGAAGGCTTCAAGGCCACGCTGGCCAACACGGCCGACCCGATGCCGCAGGCGCTGGTGCTCACCGCCATCGTGATCGGCTTTGCGATGACCGCCCTGTTCCTCGTCGTGATGCTCGCCTCGCGCGGTCTGTCGGGCACCGACCACGTGGACGGTGAAGAGCGGGAGGCCGTGGAATGACCGACGTGCTCCACCTGCTCGACCGCTTCCTTGAATTCAGCATGCCGCACCTGGTGGCGGTGCCGATCCTCGTGCCCATGCTCACGGCGGCGCTGATGCTGCTGATGAACGAGAACCGCCGGCGCACCAAGTCCTTCCTCAGCGTGGTCTCGGGCCTGATCGGCCTGCTCGCTGCGCTGGCGTTGCTGCGCTGGGTGAACGCGGCCGACACCGGCGGCGGCCCCGGCTCCATCGGCGTGTACCTGCCGGGCAACTGGCGCGCGCCCTTCGGCATCGTGCTGGTGGCCGACCGGCTCTCGACCATGATGGTCGCGCTCACGGGCGTGGTCGCCTTCGCGGCGTCGATCTACTCGACCTCACGCTGGGACCGCGCGGGCGTGCACTTTCATCCGCTGCTGCAGCTGCAGCTCATGGGACTGAACGGCGCCTTCCTCACGGGCGACCTGTTCAACCTGTTCGTGTTCTTCGAGGTGATGCTCGCGGCCTCGTACGGCCTGCTGCTGCACGGCTCGGGCCAGCTGCGCGTGCGCGCCGGGCTGCACTACATCGCGATCAACCTCGCGGCCTCGTCGCTGTTCCTGATCGGCGCGGCCATTCTGTACGGCGTGACCGGCACGCTCAACATGGCCGACCTGGGCGCGCGCATCGCCGAGCTCGCACCGGGCGACCGCGGCCTCGTGCACGCGGCCGCGGCCATCCTGGCCACCGCGTTCTTTGCCAAGGCGGGCGCGTGGCCGCTCAACTTCTGGCTGGTGCCGGCCTACAGCGCGGCCGTGTCGCCGGTGGGCGCGGTGTTTGCGCTGCTCACCAAGCTCGGCGTGTACACGGTGTTGCGCCTGTGGACCGTGCTGTTCGCGCCCGACACCGGCGCCTCGGCCGCCTTCGGGCAGACCGCGCTGGTGAGCGTCGGGCTGGCCACGCTGTTCGTGGGTGCCATCGGCATCGTCGGCACGCAGCGGCTGTCGAACCTCGCGGGCTTCAGCGTGCTGGTGTCGGCGGGCACGCTGCTGGCCGCCGTCGGGCTGGGCGAGCCGGCCGTGTGGGCGGGCGCGCTCTACTACATGGTGAATTCCACGGTCGCGGTGGCGGCGTTCTTCCTGCTGATCGACATGATCGAGCGCTGGCGCAACGCGGGCATGAGCGTCGCGCCGCACGAGGCCGCGGGCAACGCGCCCTTCCTGGCCGAAGACCTGCGCGCGCTCAACGACGTGAACCTCGACGACGATGCGCAGGCGCTCTACGGCCGCGCCATTCCGGCCGGCGTGGCCTTCCTGGGCCTGAGCTTCATGCTCTGCACGCTGCTGCTGGCGGGCCTGCCGCCGCTGTCGGGCTTTGTCGGCAAGTTCGCGATGCTCTCGGGCCTGCTCGACAGCAAGGTCGTCACCACGGCCGGCTGGACCTTCTTCGGGCTGCTGATCGTCGCCGGCTTTCTCTCGCTGATCGCACTGAGCCGCACCGGCATCCGCCATTTCTGGACACAGCATCACCCGACCATGCCCTCGCTGCCCGCCCTCGAGGTGCTGCCGGTGGCCGCCCTGCTCGCGGCCTGCGTCGCGCTCACGGTCTGGGCCGAGCCCGTGATGCAGCACGCCCAAGCCACCGCCGGCGGACTGCGCACGCCCACGGCATACCGCGAAGCCGTGCTCGGCGCGAAGCAGAAGCCCAACCCGATGCCCGCGAAGAAAGAGGAGGCCAAGCCATGAAACGCTTGATGCCTTCCCCGCCGCTGTCGTTCGCGCTGTTCGTCATCTGGCTGCTGCTCAACCAGTCGCTCGAAGCGGCCACGCTGCTGTCGGCCGCGGTGCTCGCCATTGCCGTGCCGCTGATCACCAAGGGCCTGCGGCCTGCCAGGGTGCGCATGCGCCGGCCCGGCGTGGCGCTGCGGCTGTCGTTCCTCGTCACCTTCGACATGCTGAAGTCGGCGTACGACGTGGCGCGGCTGCTGCTCACGCGCCGCACCGCCGACATCTCGGCGCGCTTCGTGCAGATTCCGCTGGACATGCGCGACCCCAACGGCCTGGCCGTGCTCGCGATGATCATGTGCCTCACGCCCGGCACCGCCTGGGGCGAAGTCTCGTTCGATCGCACCACGCTGCTGATCCACGTGTTCGACCTCGAGGACGACGCGGCCTTCATCGCCATGATCAAGACCCGCTACGAACGTCCGCTGATGGAGATTTTCGAATCATGACGCCTGTTCTCTTCTGGGCCCTGAAGGCCGCGCTCTTCCTGCTGGCCGTGGCCATGCTGTGCGCCCTGTTCCGCCTGCTGGCCGGCCCCTCCGCGCAAGACCGCGTGATGGCGCTGGACTGCCTGTACATCAACGGCATGCTGATGATGCTGGTGCTCGGCATCAACTACGCGAGCAGCGTGTACTTCGAGGCGGCGATGCTGGTGGCGCTGTTCGGCTTCGTGGGCTCGACCTCGCTGGCCAAGTTCCTGCTGCGCGGGGAGGTGATCGAATGAGTGCCACTGCCCTGCCCCTCTGGGCCGAGATCATCACCGCGGTATTCGCAGTGCTGGGCGCGGCCTTCGCGGCCATCGGCTCCTTCGGCCTGGTGCGCCTGCCGACCTTCTTCCGTCGCATCCATGCGCCCACGCTGGGTGCCACGGTGGGCGCCTGGTGCCTGACGGTGGCCACCATCGCCTACTTCTCGGTGCAGGGCTTCAGCCTGTTCCTGCACGCGATGCTGATCGTGCTGTTCATCGTGCTGACCGCGCCGATCACCACCATCTTCCTGATGCGTGCCGCCCTCTTCCGCGAACGGCAGAAGGGCAACCCGAAGGTGCCGCCCGCCGCCAAGTCGGGCTAAGGCAGCGTCCTCACTTCAGTTGGGCGCCATGCGCACGCCCTTGTCGAGGAACTCGTTGGTGAAGAGCGTCG
Source organism: Variovorax sp. YR752 (assembly GCF_943372545.1). Lineage (NCBI taxonomy): Bacteria > Pseudomonadati > Pseudomonadota > Betaproteobacteria > Burkholderiales > Comamonadaceae > Variovorax > Variovorax sp. YR752. The sequence goes on from NZ_CALRZC010000042.1 coordinate 23,373, forward strand.
CGGGGTCATAGGCCTTGTCGATGCCGATCAGCGAGGACACGAGTTCGTAGTCGGCCTTCACGCGCGCACCGTCGAAGGCGCCGAGTGCCACCTTGGTCGTGGTGTCGTCGCGCATGAGTTGCTTGATGCGGTTCCACTGGTCGCGCTGGTTGTCGGGCGTGAGGCCGCTCACGCTGGCCTGCAGCGCCTGCAGGCAGGGCTCGAAGCTCTTCACGCAGGCGTCGTAAGCGCGCTGCGTCACGGCCACGAACTTCTTCACCTGGCCCGGGTTCTTCGCGAGGTACGGGCCGTTCACGATCAGCGAGTTGCCGTACACGTTCACGCCGGCGTCACGCCACGGCTGAAAGCCCAGGTCGGCGCCGAACTCGCGCGCCTTCAGGTCGTGCTCGTTGTAGAAGTCGCTGATGATGTCGACCGACTTGCTCTTCAGCGCCGCCACCTTGGCCTGCGGACTCACGTTGACGAAGGTCACGCTGGCCGGGTCGAGCCCCACCTTCTTCGCGAAGGCCGGCCACATGAGGCGTGCGGCGTCGCCCGGTGGGTTGCCGATCTTGCGGCCCGCAAAGTCCTTTGGCCCGTTGATGCCCGACGACTTGAGCCAGTAGAAGCCCTGCGGGCTGTTGGCGTAGATGACCATCACGGCCTTCACGTCGGCGCCCTTGCCCTTGGCCTGGATCGTCGTGGGCAGGTCGGAAATGCCCAGGTCGCTGCCGCTCGTGCCCACGCGCTGAGCCGACACGGCCGAGCCCTTGCCGGCCTCGATGTTCAGGTCGATGCCCGCCTCGGTGTACCAGCCCTTGGCCTTCGCAAAATAGATCGGCGCATGATCGGCCGTGGGTGTCCAGTTGAGCATCAGGCTCATGGCATCGGCCGCGAATGCGGCGGGGGCCGAGGCCATCAGCAGGGCGGTGGCGCCGGCGGCCGACAACAGCTTTTTCATGCGGATCACTCCAAAAGAAGGTAAAAACAGGTCCTGAAATTTATATTACCAACTGTTTGGTTGACAAGCAATCCAGATCATCCAGACCGCGTTGCCCCTGCCGGGAGAATCAAAACACCATGACCGCCACCAGCCCTACCCGCACCGCCCGCAGCACCGTTGCCACGAAACGCGAGCGCGACCCCGTCGCCGCCAAGCAGGCGCTCATCTCTGCCGCGGTGGCCGAGTTCGCCACCAAGGGCTTCGCGGGCGCGCGCGTCGACGAGATCGCCGCCAACGCCGGGGTCAACAAGCAGCTCGTGTACCACTACTTCGACAGCAAGCAGGGGCTGTACCTGGTCGCGCTCGAATCGGTCTATGCCGAGATCCGCGAGAAGGAACAGAAGCTCACGCTCGACGAACTCGAGCCGCTGGAAGCCATGAAGCAGCTGGTGGCCTTCTCTTTCGACTACCTGGCCGAGCACCCCGAGTTCATCGCGCTGCTGGCCGACGAGAACCGCAACCACGGCGCGCACCTGCGCGAGTCGGAGCGGCTGCAAAAGATGCACTCGCCCTTCATCGAGATGCTCGAGGCCACGCTCAAGCGCGGCGTGGCGGCGGGCGTGTTCCGGCCCGACTTCGATGCGATCAACCTCTACATCTCGATCGCCGGCATCTCGTATTTCTTCTTCTCCAACAACCACACGCTGTCGGCCATCTTCGGCAAGCCGCTCGATGCACGCGGCGCGCTGCTGCAGCGCCGCCGGCACGTGATCGAGTTCGCGCTCAATGCCTTGCGGCCCGACAAAGCCGCTGCATGAAAATTATCAACTAGTTGGTTGACTCGGGTCGTGGCGACTCCTATGATTCGCCGCATTGCTTCCTAGACCCAGGAATTGAGATGACGGCACCTGATGGCGCTCTGGCGCCCCTCGCACCTGCGCCCTTGTCGGGCGAGCGCCCCGAATGGCAGCGCTGGGCCCTCGTGGTCGCGGTGCATCTGGCGGGCATCGCGCTGTGGGAGCTGGCGGTGCGGGTCTTCGCGATCCAGCCCTTCATCCTGCCGGCGCCCTCGAAGGTGCTGGCCACGCTGGCCAACCCCAACTACAGCTGGCTCAAGAACACCGGCGTCACCGCGCTCGAAGTGTTCGGCGGCTACGCGCTCGGGCTGGTGCTCGGCATTCTTTGCGCGCTGCTCTTCATCACCAGCAAGCGGCTGATGCTGGTGGTGTTCCCGCTCTTGGTCACGCTCAACATGATCCCGAAGGTGGCGATGGGGCCGCTGGTGATCGTCTGGTTCAGCTACGGCATCGGGCCGAACATCCTGATCACGTTCAGCCTGTGCTTCTTCCCCATCCTGCTGACCACCATCCGCGGGCTGAACGAGACCGAGCCCGAGCTGCTCGACCTCGTGCGTGCGCTCAAGGGTTCGCGCTGGCAGCTGTTCCGCTACATCCAGCTGCCGGGCTCGCTGCCGTACGTGTTCTCGGGCATGAAGGTCGCCACCATCCTCGCCGTGGCGGGCGCGGTGGTGGGCGAGTTCATCGCCTCGGAACGCGGCCTGGGCTATCTGATGATCCAGGTCCAGGCCTCGCTGGACACGCCCGCGGTCTTCATGGCCGTGCTGCTCATTACGGGCCTGGGCGTGCTGCTCTATCTGTTGGTGCTTCTGCTGGAGCGCCTCTTCATCACCCAGGACGCAAGAATCCAATGACCTCCACGCCTGTCCTCGACGACCTGCCCTTTCCGGAGCGCTTCGAGAGCGAAGCCGCGCTTGAAGACTACCTGGCCACGCCCTCGCGCGACCTCCTGCGCGACATGGCCCGCCTCGACGGCGACCTGATGATCCTCGGCGTGGGCGGCAAGATGGGCCCCACGCTGGCCCGCCTCGCCAAGAACGCCATGCCCGGTCGCCGCGTGATCGCCGTCGCCCGCTTCAGCGAAGCCGGCGTGCGCGAAGCCCTCGAAGCGCACGGCATCGAAACCATCGCGTGCGACCTGCTCGACCGCGCCGCCATCGCCGCGCTGCCGCCCTGCGCCAACATCGTGTTCATGGCGGGCCGCAAGTTCGGCGCCGACGCCGACAACCCGCTGACCTGGGCCATGAACGCGCACGTGCCGGCGCTGGTTGCCGAGCACTTCCATGCCTCGCGCATCGTCGCCTTCTCGACCGCCTGCGTGTACCCCTTCGTGCCGGTGACCAGCCAGGGCGCGAGCGAGAACGACGCGCCCAACCCGCCCGGCGAATACGCCAACTCGTGCGTGGGCCGCGAGCGCATGTTCGAGTACTTCTCGCAGCGCCACAGCACACCGGGTCGCCTGTTCCGCCTGAGCTACGCCATCGACCTGCGCTACGGCGTGCTGGCCGACGTGGCGCTCAAGGTGTGGCGCGGTGAGCCGGTCGACGTGACCATGGGCCACGTCAACGTGATCTGGCAGGGCGACGCGAACGCGCAGGCGCTGCGCTGCCTTGCGGCGGCCACCGTGCCGACCTCGCCGCTCAACGTGAGCGGGCCCGAGACCACGTCGATCCGCTGGCTCGCGGAAGAGTTCGCGCGCCAGTTCGACAAGCCCGTGACGATCACCGGGCAAGAGGCGCCGACCGCCTGGCTGATGAACACGGGCGAAGCCGAGCGGCTGTTCGGCTACCCGCGCGTGCCGCTGGCGCAGCAGATCCGATGGGTGGCTGACTGGATCTCGCGCGAGCAGCGCCAGTACGGCAAGCCAACAAAATTCGAATCGCGCGACGGCAAGTACTGAGCCCATGACCATGCCCGCCGTCGAAGCACTGTCGTCGATCACGCCCGGCATCGCCCCGATGCTCGACGCGCTGGTTGCCGCGAGCGGCTGGAACCAGACCGCGCACGACTGGCGGCTGTTCGAGCGGCTCGGCACGGTGCATGGCGTACGTGACGGCGAGGGCCAGCTCGTCGCCAGCGGCGCGGTGCTGCCGATGGAAGGCGTCGCCTGGATCAGCATGATCCTCGTGATGCCTGCTGCGCGCGGGCAAGGCCTGGGCCGCGCGGTGTTCGCGCGCTGCCTCGACCAGGTGAAGGCCGCCGGCCTCGTCGCGATGCTCGACGCCACGCCGCAGGGCGAGCCGCTCTATGCGAGCTTCGGCTTCACGCCGCTGTGGCGCCTCACGCGCTGGCAGCGCGAGGCCACGCCAGCGACGACATCGCTCGCCACCGACAAGCCGACCCTCGACAGCCTTGCCGCGCTCGACGCGCAGGCGCTGGGCTTCGCGCGCCCCGCGGTGCTCGCCGACCTGCTCGGCCGCGACGACAGCCGCTGCGTGCGCAACGGCCTGGGCTTCGGCCTCGTGCGCGCGGGCCGCACTGCGCATCACATCGGACCGCTGCTGTCGTCCGACGAAACCGTCGCCGCTGCGCTGCTGACGCAGGCCGCACGCGGCATCGACGGACGCATCTACATCGACGTGCCCGACGGCCGCCAGGTCATGACTGCCGCACTGCGCGCCGCTGGCTTCACGCCCCAACGCAGCTTCACGCGCATGGCGCTGGCCACGCGCGACGGCCCGCAGCCGCCCACCGGACACCCCGCCTTCATCCACGCCATCGCCGGCCCCGAGTTCGCCTGAGGACCTTCGCCCATGCCACTGAACCGCTCCGACCTTCCCGCCGACGTGCTTGCGCTGCTGTCGCAAGGCACCGTCATCCCGGCGCACCCGCTCGCACTCGACGCGCATCGCCAGCTCGACCGCCAGCGCCAGCGCGCGCTGACGCGCTACTACGTCGATGCCGGCGTCGGCGGCCTCGCGGTGGGCGTGCACACCACGCAGTTCGCGATCCGCGAACGCGGCCTCTACGCCACCGTGCTCGAAGCCGCGATGCAGGACCGCCTGGCCTGGAACGAGCGCCCGATGGCGATGATCGCCGGCCTGTGTGGCCCGACCGCTCAGGCGCAGGCCGAGGCGCGCACAGCCGTCTCTCTGGGTTATCACGCGGGTCTGCTGAGCCTGGCGGCGCTGGCCGGTTCGTCGGAAGACGAACTCATCGCCCACTGCGAGGCGGTGGCGCAGGAGATCCCGCTGATCGGCTTCTACCTGCAGACCGTGGTCGGCGGCCCGGTCCTGTCGAGCGATTTCTGGCGCCGCTTCGCGCTCATTCCGAACGCGCTGGCCATCAAGGTCGCGCCCTTCAACCGCTACCGCAGCATCGACGTGGTGCGCGGCTTGGTCGATGCGCGCGCCGAGGAGCGCGTGTTTCTCTACACCGGCAACGACGACCACATCGTGCTCGACCTCGCGCTGCCCTTTGCCGCGATTCGCGACGGCGCGCCCGTGCAGGTGCGCTTTCGCGGCGGCCTGCTGGGCCATTGGTCGGTGTGGACGTCGAGCGCGGTGCATCAGCTGCAGCAGATCAAGGCCGAGCTGGCCGCCAGCGGCGGTGCGCTGAGCCCCGCCCTGCTCGCGCTCGATTCGCGCGTGACCGACTGCAACGCCGCCTTCTTCGACGTGGCGAACAACTTCCACGGCTGCATCGCGGGCTGCCACGAGGTGCTGCGGCGTCAGGGCCTGCTCGAAGGCATCTGGTGCCTCGATCCGGAAGAAGGCCTGGGCCACGGACAGTCGGCGGAAATCGACCGCGTCTACAGCCAACACGGCGACCTGTCCGACGACGCCTTCGTGCGCGACAACCTCGCACGGTGGCTGGCATGAGCGCAGTACTCGCGCCCGCACAGGAGGCGCCGCTGATCCGCATGCGGCAGCTGCGCAAGGTCTACCGCAAGCGCAACGAAGAGTTCCTCGCGGTGTCCGACGTCACGATGGACGTGCACGCGGGCGACATGATCTCGCTGGTCGGTCCCTCGGGCTGCGGCAAGTCGACGCTGCTGAAGATTCTGTCGGGTCTGCACGGCCACGACGGCGGCACGCTCGAGATCGGCGGCCCTGGCGGCACGGGCTTCAATGCGGGTCGCGATGTCGGCATGGTGTTCCAGCAACCGCTGCTGCTCAAGTGGCGCACCATCCTCGAGAACGTGCTGCTGCCCGCCGACATCCTCGGGCTGGACCGCAAGGCCGCCAAGGCGCGCGCGCACGAACTGCTCGACATGGTCGGCCTCACGGGTTTCGCCGACAAGCTGCCCTACGAACTCTCGGGCGGCATGCAGCAGCGCGCGGCCATCGCGCGTGCGCTCATCCACGACCCGAAGCTGGTGCTGATGGACGAGCCCTTCGGCGCGCTCGATGCGCTCACGCGCGAGAAGATGAACCTGGAGATGCTGCGCATCTGGGAGCGCAGCCGCAAGACCTTCATCGTGGTCACGCACAGCATCCAGGAGGCGGTGTTCCTGGGCTCGCACTGCGCCGTGCTCACGGCCGGCCCGGCGCGCATGGCCGACTTCTTCCGCATCGAGCTGCCCGAGCCGCGCAAGCTGCACGTGAAGACCAGCCCGGAGTTCGGCGAGTACGTGCGCCGCATCTACGACCTGCTGGGCGTCGACTGAGCCCGCTCAGCTCGGTTGCAGCTGCTGGATTTCCTTGGCGCGCGCCACTTCCACTTCGCGCGGCAGCGTCACCGCGTTCTTCACCGCCAGGATCTCCGCCATCACGCTCACCGCGATCTCGGGCGGCGTCTTGCTGCCGATGAAGATGCCGATGGGCCCGCGCAGGCGTGCGAGCGATGCGGCCGTCTGGTCGAAGTGCTCGATCATGCGGTCGCGCCGCGCGTCGGCGTTGCGGCGCGAGCCGATCGCGCCCACGTAGAAGGCCTCGCTCTGCAGCGCTTCGAGCAGCGCAAGGTCGTCGAGCTTGGGGTCGTGCGTGAGCGCGACCACGCAGCTGCGGCGGTCGGGCCGGAAGGCCAGCACCGCGTCGTCGGGCATTTCGGTGGTGATCGTCACGCCGGACAGCGTCCACGCGGTGCGGTACTCGGCGCGCGGGTCGCACAGCGTCACGGCGAAGCCGCTGAACTTGGCCATGGTCGCGAGGTATTCGGCGAGCTGGCCGGCACCGATCAGCAGCATGCGGTACTCGGGGCCGAAGGTGTTGGTGAGTTCGGTGTCGTTCACCGTGAGTTCGTCGGGCGCGGTCGCCTCGGCCAGCCGCACCGCGCCGGTGGCGAGCGTCACCGTGCGGCGCATGAGCTTGCCGCGTTCGAGTTCGGCGACCAGCGTGTCGAGCGTGTCGGCGTCGGGCGCGTATTCGAGCAGCAGCTCGAGCGTGCCGCCGCAAGGCAGGCCGAAGCGGTGCGCCTCGTCGGCCGTGATGCCGTACTTGACCAGCGCGGGCGGCGCGCCCAGCGGCACGTCTTCGCCCTTGCCGTGGGCATGGCTGTAGCGCGCGATGAGGTCGTCTTCGATGCAGCCGCCCGAGACCGAGCCGACCACGGCGCCGTCCTCGGCCAGCGCCATGATCGAGCCCACCGGCCGCGGCGACGAGCCCCAGGTGCGCACCACGGTGGTCAGCAGCGCGCGCTTGCCAGCACGCCGCCAGTCGCGCAGCGTGCGCAGCACCATGACGTCGAGGTTTTCCATGACAAGACCTTGTGCGTCAGGCGGCGTCGCCCGGGGTGGATGCGTCGTCGCCGTCCTTCTTGCCGAAGCCCATCTTCTTCATGAGGCCCGACATCACGCCGGCCTTCTCGGCGGGCGCCTCGTCAGCCGATGCTTCCACGGGCGGTGCGGGCGGCGGGCCGTAGCGGCTTTGCATCTCGGCCTCGAAGCGCTTGAAGAAATCGTCGGCGGTGGACTTGGCCGCACCGTCGATCAGGCGTTGGCCGAGCTGGGCGATCTTGCCGCCGACCTGGGCCTGCACGGTGTAGTCGAGTTCGCAGCCGGCGGGCGCTGGCGCGGCTTCGGCTGGCACAGCGGGCACGGCTTCAGCGGCGGGTGCGCCCTCCGCAGCGGGTGCACCGTCGGCCACAACAGGTGCCGTGTCCGCAGCACCAGCCAGCGGCTTGAGCGACACGCTCGACGAGCCCTTGGCGAACCCCGCCACGCCGCCCTGCCCCTCGAAGGTGAGCTTGTAGCCGTCCGGTGCGACGATGTCCGACAGCATCACCTTGCCGCTGAACTTGGCCGACACCGGGCCGATCTTCACGGCCAGCGCCACGCTGTAGGTGTTGTCGCCCGTGAGCTCGAACTTGTCGCAGCCGGGGATGCACTTCTTGAGCGTTTCGGGGTCGTTGAGCGCCTCCCAGGCCTGTTGTTGGGTGACGCCGAGGCGGCGGTTTCCGAGCATTTCCATGGTGGGTTTCCTTTGTTCTTTGCTGAGCCCAGTCCTAGCGACTGGCGCGCATCAGCGCGGCCAGGCTGGCGGCCAGCTGTTCGAGTGCATTCAGATTGTGGACCGCCAGCATCGCGTCCGCATGGCGGTGCAGCACGGCGGCCCCACGCGCCAGAGGGGCGTAGCCCTCGAAGCGCAGCAGCGGGTTGAGCCACAGCAGCCGGCGCGAATGGCGCTTCAGCCACTGCAGCTCGGTCTCGAGCTGCGTGGGCTCGCCCGTGTCGAGGCCGTCACTGATCACCAGCACCAGCGTGCGGCGACCGATGAGCCGGCGCGCATGCGACTGGCGCAGCTCCGCCAGCGAACCGCCCAGCCGCGTGCCGCCCGCGAAGTCGTCGATGGCCAGGCTCGCTGCTTCCAGCATGGCGTCGGCGTCGGCCAGCCGGAAGGCCGGCGTGAGGTCGGTCAGCCGCGTGCCGAAGGCGAACACGTCACGCCGGCCGGCCCGCCGCGTGGCGGCATGCAGAAAGGCCAGCAGCAGGCGGGCATAACGCTCCATCGAGCCCGACACATCGACCAGCACCAGCAGCGGCAAGGGCTGCTCGCGCCGCGCCAGCCGGGGCAGGCGCAGGATCTCGCCGCCGGTGCGCGCCGCCTCGTGCAGCACGCCGGGCCAGTGCATGCGGGCGTGGGCGCTGCCCGCGTCCCCGGCCGGGCGCAGCCGGCGCGTGGGCAGCCGGGGCACCGGCAGCGTGATGTCGCGCGCCAGCCGCTCGACCAGCCGGTACTCGGCCGCGCCCAGCGCGTTGAAGTCGGCATGCTGCAGCCGCTGGCGGTCGCTGGCCGTCATGGCGGCGTCGAACTTGATCTCTTCGTCGGGCTTGGTCGGTGCGGCGGGCTTCACGGCATGGCGCGGCGGGCTCAGCGCCTCGCGCACGCGCGGGCGTCGCTTGGAGGGCTCGGCCTTGCCTTCCGCGCTGGGCAGCATCTGGGCGAGCAGCTTGTTGGCCAGCTCGGGGTCGCGGAACCACGCGTCGAAGAGTTCGCGGAACACCAAGCGGTCTTGCTCGCGGCTGACCATCACGGCTTCCATCGCGGCGCTCAGGTCGAGCTTGTCTTCGACGCCGACCAGGGTGACCGCCTCGGTCGCGAGCGCAATGCGCATGGCGTCGGTGCGCACACCGGCGCGGCGCAAGGCACGGCCGAAGGCGGCGATGTTGCCCGCCAGCTTGCCGCTGCGGACGTCGCCGAGTTGCTGGATGCCGGCCATGTATGTGCCGAGCGCTCAGAAGGTGTGAATGAATCCGACGTGGCCGAGCAGCCCGCCCAGGCGCGTCCCCTCAAGGCGCAAAGCGCAGCCATAGCTTGCGCTATGGCGAGCATTTGCAACGCAGAGGGGGCGTGCCTGGGTGGGATGAGCGGACATGGCGGGTTCGTTCACACCTTCTCAGGTGGCGAGCGGTTCCTCGGGCCTCAGCAGGTCGGAGGCCAGCTCGTGCGTCAGTGCCGCCACGTCGTCGCGCTGCTTGAAGAGGATGCCGGCGGTGTCGACGACCACCTCGGGGTCGAGTTCGACGGTGTCGAGCGCGATGAGCGCCCGCGCCCACTCCACGCTTTCGGCGATGCCGGGCGCACGCTGGAAGGCGTTGACGAACGGCGCCGAGCGCAGCCGCGCGACGAAGGCGGCCACCTGCGCCGACAGCGTCTCGCCGGCCTGCGGCACCTGCGCGCGCACGATGGCCAGCTCACGCTCGCGCTCGGGGTAGTCGAGCCAGTGGTAAAGACAGCGCCGCTTCACCGCATCGTTCAGCTCGCGCGTGCGGTTGCTGGTGAGCAAGGTAACGGGCGGCACCACGGCGCGCACGGTGCCCAGCTCGGGAATGCTGACCTGGTACTCGCCCAGGTATTCGAGCAGGAAGGCTTCGAAGGGCTCGTCGGCGCGGTCGACCTCGTCGATCAGCAGCACGGCACCGGGTGCGGGCGTCTGCAGCGCCTGCAGCAGCGGGCGGCGGATCAGGTAGTGCGGCTGGTAGACCTCGGCCTCGACATCGCGCGCCGCGCCCGTGGCTTCGGCCGCGCGCATGTGCAGCAGCTGCGCGGCGTAGTTCCATTCGTAGAGCGCCTCGCGCTGCTCCATGCCGTCGTAGCACTGCAGGCGCAGCAGCTGGCGGTTGAGCGCGATCGACAACGCCTTGGCCAGCTCGGTCTTGCCGACACCGGGTTCGCCTTCGAGCAGCAGCGGGCGCTGCAGCTTGAGCGCGAGGAACACCGCGGTGGCCAGGCGGCGGTCGGCAAAGTAGCCGGCCTGCATCAAACCGTCGGAAAGGGCGTCGATGGTCGGGAAAGTCATGGCGAAGCGTAGCGGAAGACGCGAGGATGTCGCGCCTTCCGGTGGGCGGCGGGCTGCTTCAGCCGAGCGCCCTGGTCACGGCGCGTTGGGTCAGCACGCTGATCAGGTTCGCGCGGTAGGCGGCCGAGGCATGCAGGTCGCTGTTCAGGTCGCTCGCGTCGATCTTCACGGCCGCAGCAGCCGCGGCGGTGAAGCTCTTGTTGAGCGCGTCTTCGAGCCCGGCATGGCGGAACACGCCGTTGCCCGCACCGGTGACGGCCACGCGCACGCCGCTGTCGTACTGCGCCAGGAAGATGCCGACCAGCGGGAAGTTGGAGGCCTTCTGGCGCAGCTTTTCGTACACGGCGCGCTTCGGAATGGGGAAGCGGATCGCGGTGATGAGTTCGTCTTCTTCGAGCGCTGTGGTGAATAGCCCCAGGAAGAAGTCGTCGGCCGCAATTTCGCGCTTCGAAGTGACGATGGTCGCACCCGAGGCCAGCACCGCGCTCGGATAGCACGCCGCCGGGTCGTTGTTGGCCACCGATCCGCCGACCGTGCCCATCGCGCGCACCTGCCGGTCGCCGATGCGCGCTGCAAGGTCGGCCAGCGCGGGGAACGCGGCCTTCACGTCGGCGTTGTTCGCCACGTCGAGGTGGCGCGACATGGCGCCGATGGTCACGGTGCCGCCATCCTTCTTGATGCCGGTGAGTTCCTTGATGCCGCTGAGGTCGACGAGCTGTTCGGGCGCCGACAGCCGCAGCTTCATCGAGGCCAGCAGGGTCTGTCCGCCGGCCAGTGGTTTGCCGCCCGCGGCAATCAGCCGGGTGGCATCTGCCACGCTGGCGGGCCGTTCGAGTGTGAAGGCATACATGGGGTGATTCCTTCTCTGTTATTTCTTATGTCGGTTCAGGGCTTGGCGGCGGCTTGCATCGCTTCCCAGACGCGGCTGGAAGAAGCGGGCATGTCGAAATCCTTGACGCCCAGCGGCGCCAGCGCATCGAGCACGGCGTTGATGACCGCCGGCGGCGAACCGATGGCGCCCGCCTCGCCGCAGCCCTTGGTGCCCAGCGGGTTGTGGGTGCACGGGGTGCAGACGGTGTCGAGCTTGAACTGCGGAAAGTCGGCGGCGCGCGGCATGGCGTAGTCCATGAAGCTGCCGGTGAGCAGCTGGCCGGTTTCGTTGTCGTAGACGCAGTTTTCGAGCAGTGCCTGGCCGATGCCCTGCACCAGCCCGCCGTGCACCTGGCCCTCGACGATCATCGGGTTGATGATGGTGCCGAAGTCGTCCACCGCGGTGAAGCGGTCGACCTTCACTTCGCCGGTCTCCTTGTCGATCTCGACCTCGCAGATGTAGGTGCCGCCCGGGAAGGTGAAGTTGGTCGGGTCGTAGAAGGCGGTTTCGTTCAGGCCGGGCTCGAGCTTGTCGAGCGGGTAGTTGTGCGGCACGTAGGCCGTGAGCGCCACCTGGCCGAACGGGATCTTCTTGTCGGTGCCCTTGACCGTGAACTCGCCGTTGGCGAACTCGATGTCGGCGTCACTCGCCTCCATGAGGTGCGCGGCGATCTTCTTGGCCTTGGTCTCGATCTTGTCGAGCGCCTTCATGATGGCCGCGCCGCCCACCGAGATGGAGCGCGACCCGTAGGTGCCCATGCCGAAGGGCACGCGGCCGGTGTCGCCGTGCACCACGTCGACGTTGTCGACCGGAATGCCCAGCCGCGCCGCCACGACCTGCGCGAAGGTGGTTTCATGGCCCTGGCCGTGGCTGTGCGAGCCGGTGAACACCGTCACGCTGCCAGTCGGGTGCACACGGATCTCGCCGCATTCGAACAGACCCGCGCGCGCACCGAGTGCGCCCGCGATGTTCGACGGTGCGATGCCGCAGGCCTCGATGTAGCTCGAATAACCCATGCCGCGCAGCTTGCCCTTGGCCTCGGTTGCCGCCTTGCGCGCGGCATAACCGTCGACCTCGGCGAGCACCCGCGCCTTGTCCATGCAGGCATGGAAGTCGCCGGTGTCGTACTGCAGCGCCACGGGCGTCTGGTACGGGAAGCTGGTGATGAAGTTGCGCTTGCGGATCTCGTCCTGGCCCAGGTTCATTTCCCAGGCGCAGCGCGACACCAGGCGCTCCAGCAGGTAGGTGGCTTCGGGCCGCCCGGCCCCGCGGTACGCATCGACCGGCGAGGTGTTGGTGAACCAGGCATCGACCTCGACGTAGATCTGCGGCGTCGTGTACTGGCCCGCCAGCAGCGTGGCGTACAGGATGGTCGGCACCGCGGTCGAGAAGGTCGACAGGTAGGCGCCGAGATTGGCGTCGGTGTGCACGCGCATCGCCAGGAACTTGCCGTCCTTGTCCATCGCCATTTCGGCGTGGCTCACGTGGTCGCGGCCGTGCGCATCGGACAGGAAGCACTCCGAGCGCTCCGCCGTCCACTTGATGTTGCGGTTGAGCTGCTTGGCCGCCCAAGTCAGGCACACGTCTTCGGCGTACAGAAAGATCTTGGAGCCGAAGCCGCCGCCCACGTCGGGCGCGATCACGCGCACCTTGTGCTCGGGCAGGCCCAGCACGAAGGCCGTCATCAGCAGCCGCTCGACGTGCGGGTTCTGGTTCGACACATAAAGCGTGTAGTCGTCGGTGCCGCGGCTGTAGCTGCCGATGGCCACGCGCGGCTCGATCGGATTCGGAATCAGCCGGTTGTTGACGAGGTCGAGCTTGGTGACGTGCGCCGCCGTGGTGAACACGTTGTCGACCGCCGCCTTGTCGCCGAGCACCCACTTGTAGCACTGGTTGTCGGGCGCTTCGTCGTGCAGCGTGGTGCTGCCGGTCTTCTTCGCCGCGTCGGCCACGCTCACGAGTGCGGGCAGCACGTCGTAGTCGACCACCACGGCTTCGGCCGCGTTCTTGGCCTGCTCGACCGTCTCGGCCACCACCATGGCGACGTGGTCGCCCACGTAACGCACCTTCTTGATCGCGAGGATCGGGTGCATCGGCTCCTTCATGGGGGTGCCGTCGGGGTTGTTGATGAGCCAGCCGCAGGGCAGCCCGCCCATCTTTCCTTCGATGTCCTTGCCGCTGAAGATGCCGACCACGCCGGGCATCTTCGAGGCCTCGGTGATGTCGATCGACTTGATCGTTGCGTGGGCGTGCGGCGAGCGCACGAAGACCGCATGGCTCTGGTTGGCCAGCGTGATGTCGTCGGTGTAGTTGCCCGCGCCGGTCAGGAAGCGATAGTCTTCCTTGCGCCGCAGGGCCTCGCCGATGTGCGGCAGGTTGGAGAAGTCGGAAGCACCCATGATGCGGCTCCCTTTCAGGCGGTGACGGTGGTCTTGACCGGGGTGCCCGAGGCCATGGCCTCGCCACCCATCTTCACGGCCTTCACGATGTTCTGGTAGCCCGTGCAGCGGCACAGGTTGCCCTCGAGCAGCTCGCGGATTTCCGATTCGCTCGACTTGGGGTGGTGGGTGCACAGGTCGATGGCGCTCATGACCATGCCGGGCGTGCAGAAACCGCACTGCAGGCCGTGGCATTCCTTGAAGGCCGCCTGCATGGGGTGCATGGTGCCGTCGGCTTCGGCAATGCCCTCGATGGTGGTGACGTCGGCGCCGGCCGCCTGCGCGACCAGGATGTTGCACGACTTGACCGCGCGGCCGTTCAGGTGGACCGTGCAGGCGCCGCACTGGGCGGTGTCGCAGCCGACGTGGGTTCCGGTGAGGTGGAGGTGCTCGCGGATCGCGTGCACAAGGAAGGTGTTCGGTGGGGCGTCGACCGTGACCGGGCGGCCGTTGACCTTGAAAGCGACCTGCATGTGGCTGTCTCCGTGGAAGGTGATGGCTGGTTCAGCGGGTCATCTTGGATGCCGCTCTTTCGCACTATCCTAGGCAAAAACCCTTGACACTTGCACAGACCGCGGGAAATTCTCAAAATGAAACAGCTTGTCGTCCGGCGAGCCCGGAAAAGCCACCCGCCCTGCCCGCGCGAAGAAGAATCCTCATGATGATGTCCGCTTCCGCCGCCCCGCCTCCCATCGAGCGTTCATTGGCCATTGCGCAGGCGCGCCGTGAGCTGATCGACGCCGACGGCCCCCGGCCGCGCGCCGCCGCGCGGGTCGATCCGGGCATCACCCGCTCGTGGCAGCGCTGCCTCGAGGCCGGCCGCCGACCCCAGCAGCGCGTGAGCTTCGAACCCGTGAGCCGCACCGCCAGCCGCGATGTCACCGAATGCAACAAGGCCCTGGTCACGGCGGCGCGTCCGGTGATCGAACGGCTCTCGCGCGCCATTGCCGACACCCGCTACTTCGCCATCCTGACCGACGCCCGCGGCATCGTGGTCGACGTGGGCACCCTGCCCGACGGCACCGACCCCGCCGCCCGCTACGCACGCGACATCGGACGCATCGGCGTCGACCTGTCCGAAAACGCCATCGGCACCAGCGCCATCGGCACGGCGCTGGCCGAACAGGAATCGGTGTGGCTGCACCGGGGCGAACACTTCTTCGACGACACCAGCGTGTACAGCTGCGCCGGCGCGCCGCTCTTCGGTCCCCGGGGCGACTGCATCGGCATGCTCGACCTGACGGGCGTGCAGGTGGTCGAGCGGCCCGAGCTGCGCCACCTGGCCACCATGTCGGCCCGCAGCATAGAGAACCTGCTGGTGCAGCGCGAGCCCTGCGAGCTGCTGCTGCGGCTGCTCTGGCCCGGCTGCCCGAGCAGCGAGACCACCGAGGGCCTGCTGTGCATCGATGCGGCCGGCCATGTCACCGGCGCCAACGCGGCGGCGCGGCAGATGCTGCACCAGCCGCTGGCCTGCCACGCGGGCGGCCTGCATTTCAACGACCTGTTCGCGCTGCCGCTGCACATGATGTTCGACGCCGCCCGGCGCGGCGACGCGACGCTCGAGGTGCCGCTGTGGTCGGGCCTGCGGGTGCAGGTGCGGGCCCAGCGCGGCGGCAGCGAGCACGGCGACGTACCCGGCATGCCTGGTGCCGCGACCGATGGCCACCCCCGCCTGCGTGACGTGGAAACCGCGCTGATCCGCAAGGCGGTGAACGATGCGCGCGGCAACGTGGCCGAGGCGGCGCGCACGCTGGGCATCAGCCGGGCCACGGTCTACCGCAAGCTCTGGCGCGGTCGGCCCACGGGCGACTGACCCAACCCTCTCAGGCGCCCACGGGCACCTTGTCGAGAAAGCCCGTCACCGCGCGCAGCTTGCCCGCGTCGACCTGCGCAAAGTCGGTGCCCTGGATCAGGTCGTCGGCGCCGCTCGGGCCCAGCGTCCACGAGAAGCGCAGGTTGTCGCCATGCGCCTCGGCCTTGCCCAGCAGGTGGAAACGAAAGCCCGGGTAGCGCTGGTGCACCGCGCCGACCAGCGCGCTGATCTGCTCGCGGCCGCTGGCCTGCGCCATCGGGTCGACGTAGCGGGCGTCGGCGGTCCAGCCGGCTTCGATCAGTGCGGCGCGGCGCGCGGCGTCGGTCTCGTTCCAGACGGCGATGTAGCCGGTGGCGATGGCATGGGCGTCGGAGGCGGCGGTGTTCATGGCGACTGTTCCTTTCGAGGGTTCGACCCGCAACAGCGCGGGGTGAAGGAATGGTCGCGGGGCACGCGCCGCGCGTCGATGACGTGGCAGGTTATGAAGGCACGTCCATCGTCGCGTTCGCATCGAGCGGAAACACCGGCCGGCGCACCTGGCTGAACGGGAACAGGCTGTAGTCGGAGCTGGTCACGCCCGGGCTGTCGCACTCCACGAGCGCCGCCGACAGCGGCTCGAACACCGGCCGGCAGTACATGCGCGACTTCAGCAGCAGGAAGCGCTCTTTGCGCGGATCGAGCCCGGCGCACTCGAACACGCCGATGTCCCACGGCTCCTGCGTGCGCTCGGTAACCACGATGCGCGCCGCGCCGATGTCGAACAGCACGGTGCGGCCCATGCTGCTGCGCTGGCCGGTGTAGGTGGGGCCGGTGATCACGTACTCGCCGTCGCTGATCGTTCGCACGACGCCCGTCAGTTGCACCGGCGTCTTCGCGAGGCCGATGCCTTCCAGCGACACCTTGTTGCCCAGCGCCACCGTCACCTCGGCGCCCTCGCCCGCCGCGACCAGCGCGGCCACCGCCTCGGGATCGCACAGCGGCCCGACGCCGATGCCGTCCAGGCCCTGCGCCAGTGCTTCCTGCAGCACGTCCATCGTGTCGCAGCTGCCGCCCGACATGCAGTTGTCGCCGTGGTCGAGCAGCAGCACCGGGCGCGTCGCGCCGCCGGCGATGAGCTTGGCGCGCGCGACCGATGCGGCCAGCGGCTCGCTGCGGTAGATGAAGGCTTCGCGCTCGGCCCACATCTGCGCCGCGATGCGATCGGCCGTGGCCTGCGCGCGCGCGGGCGATTGCGCATCGACCACGATCACGCTCATGCACGGCGCCGTGATGTCCGACAGCGAGAAGCCCGCAAGAATCGACACCGCCAGCGACTCGGATTCCTCCGCCGCGCGCGCCGCCTCGATGGCCCGCTGCATCGCGCCCGTGAACGAGGCGCTGCGCAGCGTGTGCGCCATCAGCGGCAGCTGCCGCCAGCGCATGTGCGGCTGGCTGCGCTTGGCCAGCAGGTCGAACAGCAGGCGGCCGGCGTGCTCGCCGGTCTCGTACATGTCGACGTGCGGGTAGGTCTTGAAGCCGACGATCACGTCGGCGTTCTCCACCATCGCGGGCGTCACGTTGGCATGCAGGTCCAGCGCCACGCCGATGGGCACGCCGGGCGCCGCGGCGCGCAGGCGCACCAGCAGGTCGCCTTCGCCGTCGGTGCTGTTCTGCGCCACCATCGCACCGTGCAGGTCGAGCAGGATCGCGTCGCAACCCGGCGCCGCATCGACGATGCATTGCGTGAGCGTGGTGTAGGCCTGCGCATCGACCGGCCCGCTCGGGTTGGCCGAAGCCGACACCGGCGTCACGACCTCGGCGCCTGCCGCTTCGGCCAGGTCGATGAAGGCCGACATCGCGGTGCGCATGCCCTTGTTGTCGGTGTAGGCCTGCGCACCGAAGGTCGGGCCGTCGGGCCCGAAGGCCGCGAGCGGCGTGGGCACGGGCGAGAAGGTGTTGGTCTCGTGGTTGAGACGTGCGATCAGGACTTTCATTGGGCAAACTTTCCGGCACTTCCCAGCATGGTGATGTCGCCGAAGCTGGAGCCGTTGCGGTTGTCGGGACGGAACGCGACCGTGAAGCCATTCAGGTTCATGGCCGGCGAGTTCTCGATGCTGCGGCGCAGCGATTCGGTGGTGATCGGCCCCTTCACGCGCTGCAGCGATTCCGCAAAGGCCTTGGCCGTGATGTAGCCCTCCAGCCCCAGGTAGGAGCCTTCGCCTTCGCTGCCCGCGGCCTTCCTCGCGCGCTGGTATTCGTCGACGATGGGAAAGCGTGTTTTCCAGAACGGCGGCACCACCTGCGACAGCACGATGCCGCGGCTCTTGTCGCCGAGTTCCTTGTACAGAAGGAACGAGCTCGCCACCGAGTTCGTGTAGATCTGCGGATGGATGGGCGCGGCCACCAGCGAGCGAATGATGTTGATCGCAGGCGTACCGGCCGCGATGACGTACACCGCCTGCGCCCCGCTCGCGATGACCTGCTGCGCGATGGCGGGATGGTCCTTTTCCTTCGGATCGAAGCGCAGCGACAGGAGCGCAGGCTGCTTGCTTTTCTCGAGCGCGGCCAACGCATCCTTCTCGATGCCCTTGCCGTAGGCGTCGTCGCTGGAGACGATGGCGATGCGCGTCAGGCCCACGGTCGTCAGGTGGTTCATCACACGCGAGACCTCGTCGGCATACGACTCCCGCACGTGGTAGATCGGCACCTTCGGCCCGCGCAGCACGGCCGCGCCGGTCAGCCCGCCGAAGATGAAGCTGTCGTACTTCGCCGCCACCGGCACCATGGCCGCGCCGATGCCCGTGCCCATGGTTGCGAACAGGCAGACGACGCGGTCCGTGCCGAGCAGCTTCTCGGCATTGGCCGCTGCCTTCTCGGGGATGTAGGCATCGTCGTAGGTGATCATCCTGACGGGCCGGCCACCGACGCCGCCCGCCTTGTTCAACTGCTCGAGGAACAGCGTCTGGCCTTCCATGAACGCGAGGCTGTTCGGCGTGAACGGGCCGGTGAGCACCGCAGACTGGCCGACCAGGATCGGCTCTCCAGCCGCCAGGGCCGCCGTCGACGCCGCGACCATTCCCATCGCCAGGACGCAGTGAAGGCCGATGCGGCGAAGCGCCGCCTTCACGCGGCCACTCCCGCCACGCCCGCGCTCTGCAGCATCGCCTGCAGCAGCACGTTGCAGCCGGCTTCGAGGTGATCCGGCTGCGCATCCTCGATCTCGTTGTGGCTGATGCCGTCCAGGCAGGGCACGAAGATCATCGCCGCGGGGCATACGCGTGCGAGGTACACCGCGTCGTGGCCGGCGCCGCTGATCACGTTCATCCACGTCATGCCCTGGTCTTGTGCAGCCTCGCGCACGGCCGACACCAGTGCGGGCGTGAACGGCTGCGGCGGGAAGTACACGACCTGCTCGACCGTTGCCTCGACCTTGCCCTTGGTGGCGATGCGCTGCACGGCTTCTTTCAGCGCCGCGTCCATGGCCGACAGCACCACGTCGTCGGCCGCGCGCAGGTCGACGCTGAGCTTCACGCGGCCCGGGATCACGTTGCGCGAGTTCGGGTAGTTGTCGATCCAGCCGACCGTACCGCGCCCGTGCGGCGCGTGTGCGAGTGCGATGCGGTTCACCTCGACCACGAGCTCGGCGGCGGCCAGCAGCGCGTCTTTTCGCAGCTCCATCGGCGTCGGGCCGGCATGGGCCTCCATGCCCTGCACCACCACGTCGTACCAGCGCTGGCCCAGCGCGCCCTCGACCACGCCGATGACGCGCTCGTTGGCTTCGAGCACCGGGCCTTGTTCGATGTGCGCCTCGAAGTAGGCACCGACCGGCGACGTCGCCGCCGCGGCGGGCACGGCGCCCGCATAGCCGATGGCCGACAGCGCATCGGCCACGCTCACGCCTTCGGTGTCGCGCTGCGCGAGTGCGTGTTCGAGCGTGAAGGCGCCCGCGAACACGCCGGAGCCCATCATCACGGGCACGAAACGCGAGCCTTCCTCGTTGGTCCACACCGCCACTTCGAGCGGTGCCTCGGTTTCGATGCCCGCATCGTTCAGCGCGCGCAGCACCTCGAGCCCGGCGAGCACGCCGTAGTTGCCGTCGAACTTGCCGCCCGTGGGCTGCGTGTCGATGTGGCTGCCGGTGGTGATGGGGGGCAGCGCGTTGTTGCGGCCCGCGCGGCGCGCAAAGATGTTGCCGATGGCGTCCACGCGCACCTCGCAGCCGGCCTCGCGCGCCCAGCGCGTGAAGAGGTCGCGGCCCTGTCGATCGAGGTCGGTGAGCGCGATGCGGCACACGCCGCCCTTCTCGGTGGCGCCGAGCTGTGCGAGCTGCATCAGCGAGTCCCAGAGGCGCTGGCCGTTCACGCGCAGGGCGCGCACGTCCGGCGCGGTGGAAAGTTCGTTCGTTGTGTTCATGATTTTTGCGACGAATGGAGGGCGGATCAGGCAAGCCCGACGCCGAGATAGCGGTCTTTCACGTCGTGATCGGCCATGAAGGCGGCATTGCCGGCTTCGTGCACGATCACGCCCTGCTCCACGATGTAGTGGCGGTCGGCCAGCTGCACGCAGACCTCGAGGTTCTGTTCGACCAGCAGGATGGCCACGCCCGCGGCCTTGATGGTCTTGAGCTGCGCGACGATCTCTTCCACGATCACCGGCGCCAGCCCTTCGACGGGCTCGTCGAGGATCAGCAGGCGCGGGTGGTTCATGAGCGCGCGGCCGATGGCCAGCATCTGCTGCTCGCCGCCCGACAGCTGCCCGCCGCCGTTGCGCCGCCGCTCCTTCAGGCGAGGAAAGATGCGGTAGATGTCGGCCAGCTGCCAGGGCGAATCGCGCCGCAGGCCGAGCAGCAGGTTCTCTTCCACCGTGAGCAGCTTGAAGATGCCGCGATGCTCCGGCACCAGGCACACACCGCGCGTGGCGATGCGGTGCGGCGGCTGGCCCGCGATGTCGGCGCCCTGAAAGCGCACGCGCCCGCCGGTCGGCGTGACGGCGCCCGCAATGCTCTTGAGCGTGGTCGACTTGCCCGCGCCGTTGCGGCCCAGCAGCGTGACAAGTTCGGCCTCGCCCACCGTGAATGACACGCCCTGCAGCACATGGCTCTTGCCGTAGTGCGCGTGCAGGCCGTCGACTTCGAGGATGTTCGCGCTCATCGGGTCGCCTCCGTTCTCTGAGAGCCGGCCATGGTCCGGCTGTTGCTCCCTCTCCCCAAGGGGAGAGGGAGTAAGAAACGGCGCTCCTCATGCTTTGCCTCCGGTGATCATGTTGCCCAGATACGCCGTGCGCACACGCGCGTCGGACCGGATGTCGCCCGGCAGCCCCTCGGCCAGCACGCGGCCCAGTTGCATGACGGTCACGGTGTCGGAGATGTCCATCACGATGTTCATGTTGTGCTCGATCAGCACCACCGTGTGCGCGTCGCGCAGGCTGCGGATGAGGTGCTTCATCTCGTCGAGGTCGTCGATGCCCATGCCCGAGGTCGGCTCGTCCAGGAAGATGGCCTTGGGCTTCGCGGCCAGCGCCATGCCCACTTCGAGGCGGCGCTGCTGGCCGTGCGAGAGCACGCTGGCGGCCGTGTCGGCCAGCCGTTCGAGGCCGACGCGCGCGAGCACCTCGGTCACCGTGTCGGCGCAGGCGCGCTCGCCGATGGGCGCACGCCAGCAGTTCATGGCCTGGCGCGGCGCAATGCCCTGCGCCGCCACGCGCAGGTTCTCGCGCACCGACAGGCTGGGAAACAGGCTGGTCACCTGGAACGAGCGTGCCATGCCGCGCTGCACGCGTTTGTGGTCGGGCTCGCGCGTCACGTCGTGGCCGTCGAACACGATGCGCCCGCCCGTGGTGGTACCGGTGCCCGTGAGCATGTGGAACAGCGTGGTCTTGCCCGCGCCGTTGGGCCCGATCACCGAGTGCACGGTGTTGCGCTTGATCTTCAGGTCGACGCCGCCGAGCGCGGCGAACTTGCCGTAGTGCTTGGTGACGCCGATGGCCTCAATAAGGATGTCGCTCATGCTTGTTCTCCTTGCACGGCCGGCGCTTTGGTAGCGGCCGGTGTCTTGCGGAACACGCGACGCCAAATGCTTTCGCCCAGGCCCCAGAGGCCGCGTTGCATGCCGATGCTCACGCCGATCAGCAGCAGGCCCAGCAGCAGCAGCCAGCGCGGCCACAGCGTGGAGAGCCAGTCGGCCAGCAGCACGTAGAAGGCCGAGCCCAGCACCGAGGCAAAGAGGTTGCCGGTGCCGCCGATCACGGTGATGACCAGGATCATCTCGCTCGTGTGGTACTCGGCGTTCGACAGCGGCGCGATGCCGGTCATCATCGCGTGCAGGCCGCCGGCCAGGCCGGTGACGGCGCCCGAGATCACGAAGGCCAGCAGCTTGAAGCGCTTGAGGTCGTAGCCCACGGCGGCGGCGCGGTCCTCGTTGTCGCGGATGGCGAGCAGCGTGCGGCCGAAGACCGAATCGGTCACCTTGAGCAGCAGCGCGAACGCGATGAGGAAGATCACCGCCACGAAGGCGTAGTACTTCCACGGCGTGTCCATGAAGGCCGGGCGCGGCACGTCGAGCAGGCCGTTGTCGCCGCCCGTGAGCCCCGAGGCCGTGTACGCCACGAAATAGAACATCTGCGCGAAGGCCAGCGTGAGCATCACGAAGTAGGTGCCGCGCTGTCGGATGGCGACCCAGCCGACCACCGCCGCGCCCAATGCGCCCATGGCGATGGCCGCGAGCAGCGCGAGCGGCATCGGCAGTTGCAGCCGCGTGAGCAGGATCGCGATGGTGTAGCTGCCCAGCCCGAAGAAGATGCCTTGGCCGAACGAGAGCAGCCCGGTGTAGCCCAGCAGCAGGTTGCAGCCCAGGGCCGCGAGCGCGTAGATGAGCACTTCGCTCGCGAGCGAGCCCGAGCGCATGAACAGCGGCAGCGCGAGCGCGACGATCAGCGCCAGCAGGAAGGTGTATTTCTTTGGCATGGCGCGGTCATCCTCTGCGGCCGAGCAGGCCATGCGGGCGCAGCAGCAGCACGGCGCCCATCGCGATGTAGATCATCAGGCTCGCCCCGGGCGGCCAGATGGTGCTCATGAGGCTTTGCACGATGCCGATCAGCACGCCGCCGACCAGCGCCCCGCTGAAGCTGCCGAGCCCGCCGATCACCACGACCACGAAGGCCACGCCCAGCGCCTCGACGCCCATGAAGGGCTCGGCCCCGCGGATGGGCGCGGCCAGCACGCCGGCCAGCGCCGCCGTGGCCGCGCCGAGCGCGAACACCAGGCTGAACACGCGAAACACGTTGATGCCCAGCAGCGAGACCATCTCGGTCGATTCGCTGCCCGCACGCACCGCGCTGCCCAGGCGCGTGCCTTCGAGCACCCACCACAGCAGCACCGCGAGCACGGCGGTGAAGCCGATCACGAAGAGCCGGTACTTCGGGTAGATGAAGCTGCCCCACATCACCACGCCCTGCAGCAGGTCGGGCGTGGGCACGCTGTTGCCCAGCGGGCCCCAGAACACGATGACGATCTCCTGCACCGCGAGCGCCAGGCCCACGGTCACGAGGATGTGGAACTCGTGCGGCTTGGCGTACACGCGGCGCAGCAGCAGCTTCTCGGCCAGCC
>NZ_CALRZC010000043.1:0-45972 GCF_943372545.1 Variovorax sp. YR752
CCCCTCGCTGCGTGTACAGGTCGAAGTAGCGCATGAAGTCCTGGCGCTCGGCCTCCCCGACGCCCTCGAAGTGGAATGCGATCGCCAGCCGCGGCATGCGCAACAGCGCGATCTGCCGCGGCGGCATTTCGCGCCACGCGAGTTCGAGGCGGCCCGTGCCAATGGCCACCTCGGCCGAACGCGGCATGAGCCGCAGCGCGCAGCCATTCACCGCCCCCGGCAGCCACATCAGCAGCTCGGCCTCGGTGCAGCCCATCTCCCGCTTGAACTCGGCGGGGTAATACGCCTGCACCGGTCAGCCCCCGGCGATCGGCGGCCAGATGGCGAGCACGTCGCCGTCCGTCAGCACGTGGCTCAGGCGCTGCTCGGGCGGCACGTAGACCCCGTTGACGAGCACCAGGTGCACCAGCTTCTCCGGCAGGCCGAAGGGCTCGATCGCCTGCGCGACCGCACTGCCCTCGGGCAACTCGAGCGGCACACGGTTGTCGTAGCGGTTCTCGGCGGGCAGGTACTGCGTCAGGCTGGCGTAGAGCTTGAAGGTGATTTTCATTTCGGCGGGACGAGCGCGCGCGTGGCCTGCCCCTGCGCGCTGGCGAGATAGGCCTCCATCAGCAGCGTCGGGTCCTGCTTCAGCCGGTCCTTCCACTCGCCGAGCTTCACCTGCCCTTCGACCAGCCCGCGCATCACGCCGACGTGCTCCGTCCAGCCGATGCTGTTGCAGCCGACCATCACGTCGTCCTTGAACTGCAGGCTGAGGTGGCGGCCCGCCGGGCGGTCGGTCAGCTCGACGTGTTCGCCGCCGTCCACGCCCTGCCAATTGCCGAAGCTGGTCGAGATCAGGCCCAGCGTGTCCAGCACGTTGATCTGCGTGACTCCCTTGAGCACGGCCTTCCTGCCGACCATGTTCATGGCGGCGATGTAGGCCTGATCGGCCGCGTTCGGCTGGATCGCGCTGACGATGGTCTTGCCGCTGACGATGTCGAAGGCCTCGGCACAGTCGCCGGCCGCGTAGACGTTGGGCACCGTGGTCTGCAGGTGCTCGTCGGTCAGCACGCCGACCAGGCACTTGATCGGCGAATCCTTCAGGAAGCCGATGTTCGGCTTCACGCCGGTGGCGCTGATGACCAGGTCGACGTCCAGCGACTGGCCGTTGGAGAGCTTCACCGTCATCGCGCCGCCGGCCGCTGCCGTGATGGCATCGACCCGCGAGCCGGTGAAGACGCGCACACCCTTCTTCTCGCACCAGTCCTTGATCATGCCCCCGGCGGTGGGGCCCATCATGCGCGGCACCATGCGGTCGCCCATCTCGACGACGGTCAGCTCGACGCCGCGCGCCGCCAGCGCCTCCATGATGATGCAGCCGATGAAGCCGGCGCCCATCTGCAGCACGCGCGCGCCCTTGCCGGCGCGCTGCGCGATGGCGCGCGCGTCGGCCAGCGTCCAGCAGCTGTGTACGTTGGGCAGGTCCATGCCGGGGATCGGCGGGCGCACCGGGCTGGAGCCGGTGGCGATCAGCAGCCGGTCGTAGGGCAGCGAGCTGCCGTCTTCCAGGTGCACCTGGTGCCGCCCGGTGTCGATGCCCTTGGCACGGCCCTGCTTGCGCTCGATGCACAGCGACTCGAAGTGCCCGGCGCCGTGGCGCAGGTGCGTGCCCTCCTCCTGGATGTTGCCGATCAGCAGGTAGGGGATCGCCATGCGCGAGTAAGGCGCCTCCGGCTCGTCGCCGACGAGGATGATGCGGTCGTTGGGAGCGTGCTTGCGGATCGTCTCCGCGGCGATCACGCCGGCCGGGCCGGCGCCGAGGATCACGTGGTTCATGTCGTCGATTCCTTCAAAGAAAGAAGGCGGTCTTGCAACCGCCTTCGATCGTCAGCCGCGAACGTGGGTCAGAGTCCCAGGCGCGTGCGCGTCTCCGGCTTGAGCTGGCCGTCGGCGTCCCAGCCGCGTGCGGCGTAGTACTTCGGCAGCATCTCCGGCAGCTTGTTGACCAGGCCCTTGGCCGGGCCGGTCTTGGCCGGTTCGGTCAGCAGCCGCTTGGGCAGCGTGTCGTCCTTGGCGGTGAAGCCGGCGCGGTTGTTGAAGTCGCGCTCCATGTTCCAGATGCGCTCGCCGATCTTGGCCATGTTCTCCAGCGTGAACTCGGGGCCGCAGGCCGCGGCCACCTGCGGCGCCACGTCGGCCAGGCCCCAGGCGAAGCTGGTGAAGATGCAGATGCCGGCCGAGTCGAACGCGGCGGTGGCGTCCTGGAAGGCGATCACCAGTTCCGGCTTGCCCTCGGCGGTCAGCGGGTCGGTCTTGACCGGGATGCCGAGCACCTCGGAGGCCACGGTGTAGCCGCGCAGGTGGCAGGCGCCACGGTTGCTGGTCGCGTAGGCCAGGCCCATGCCCTGGATGCCGCGCGAGTCGTAGGCCGGGAACTCCTGGCCCTTGACGCTCATCGTCAGGTCGGGGTGGCCGTACTTCTTGGTCAGCCGCGCCGAGCCCTGGCCGATCTCCTTGCCGAAGCCTTCGCCCTTGGCCGTGATCTCGGCGAAGTAGGCTAGCGCCTGCGCGCTGCCGAACTTGGCGTCGATGCCGAGTTGCTCCTTGGTCAGCACGCCCATGTCGTAGAGCTCCATCACCGCGCCGACGGTGGCGCCGAAGGAGATCGGATCGAAGCCCTGCTCGTTGCACAGCAGGTTGGCGTACTGCAGCGCTTCCAGGTCGTTGACGCCGTTGGCCGCGCCCAGCGCCCAGGCCGCCTCGTACTCCAGGCCACCGGAGGCGCCCCAGTACTGCGGCTTGTTCTCGACCGTGAAGTGGCCCTGGTCCATCTTGCTGATGCGGCCGCAGGCGATCGTGCAGCCGAAGCAGGCCTGGTTGGTCACCAGGTGCTTCTTGCCGTCGGTCTTGCGCGGCGTGGCCATGGCCTCGGCGGAGATGTCCTTGGCGCCTTCGAACTGCACGTCGCGGTGGTTGCGGGTCGGCAGCGCGCCGATCTCGTTGATGACGTTCATCAGCACCTGGGTGCCGTAGGTCGGCAGGCCCTGGCCGGTGACGGCGTTGTCGGCGAGGATCTTCTTCTTCTCGAAGGTGACCTTCATGAACTCCTTGGGGTCGGCGACGTTGCCCACGCCCTTGGTGCCGCGCACCGCGATCGCCTTGAGGTTCTTGCTGCCCATCACGGCGCCGACACCGGAGCGGCCGGCAGCGCGGTGCAGGTCGTTGACGACCGCGGCATACAGCACCTGGTTCTCGCCCGCCAGGCCGATGCTGGACACACGCGCCAGCGGCTGCTGCAGCTGCTTCTTCAGCGTTTCTTCCGTCTCCCAGACGCTCTTGCCCCACAGATGGCCGGCATCGCGCAGTTCGGCGACGTCGTCCTCGACGTAGAGGAACACCGGCTTGGCCGAGCGGCCCTCGAAGATGACCATGTCCCAGCCGGCCATCTTCAGCTCGGCGCCCCAGTAGCCGCCGGAGTTCGAGCAGGCGATGGCGCCGGTCAGCGGCCCCTTGGTGACGACGGTGTAGCGGCCGCCGGTGGAGGCCATCGTGCCGGTCAGCGGGCCGGTGGCCCAGATCAGCTTGTTGGCCGGCGACAGCGGGTCGACCTTGGGGTCGACCTCTTCGACGATGTACTTGGTGGCCAGGCCGCGCGAGCCGAGGTAGGCGCGCGCCCAGTCCATGTTGAGAGGTTCCGACTTGACGGTGCCGGCGGTGAGGTCGACGCGGAGGATCTTTCCAGCCCAGGACATGTGTGTACTCCTCTTACGCGGCGGAGGGTTGATTGCCGAGCTTGTCGGCCCAGGCAGCCATCTTGTTCAGGCCCGTCCAGTTGGCATCGACGTAGGTGATGGCGCCGGTCGGGCAGGCGGTCGCGCAGGCCGGGTCGCCGCCGCACAGGTCGCACTTCTGCACCTTGCCGGTCTCCTGCACGTAGTTGATGGTGCCGAACGGGCAGCTGATCGTGCAGACCTTGCAGCCCACGCAGGTGGTCTCGTTGACGACCTTGGCGCCGGTCAGCTTGTCCAGCGTGATGGCTTCCACCGGGCAGGCATGCAGGCACCAGGCCTCGTCGCACTGCGTGCAGGTGTAGGGCACCTTGCGGCCGGTGTGATGGAAGTCGAACACCTTGATGCGCGACTTGGCCGTGGCGTAGGTGCCGTAGTTCTCGAACGAACAGGCCATCTCGCACTGGAGACACCCGGTACATTTTTCCGGGTTGATGTGGAGCGTCTTCTGCATGAGGCTTCCTCGGGTTTGGGCGTCAGCGCGTGCTATGCACGACTCTGCATAGCTTGCTGAGGCCGGGCGAGAGTCACCATCCGGGGGAAACCCTAGGATTTGCTCCAGCGCGTCACAGCGCCGGAGCCTTTCGGTCAGACAGGGCGCCAGGCCAGGTTGGCGCGGGCGAAGATCTCCGCCAGGCGGCCACTGCCGGCCAGCTGGTTGACCGCGGATTGAAGGGCTTGCGCCAGTTCGGTGGCGTCCTTCTTCACCGCCATGCCCACCGCCCAGCCGTCACGCGGTGCGCGCGGTGAGGGCAGCGGCTCGATGGCGAAGCGTGCATCGCCGCGCAGCACCGCCTGCAGTTCGGAGAGCAGCCCGGCGGCCGCCGGCACCTCGCCGCGCTTCAGGGCGAGCGCCGCCTCGACGCCGTCCTTCCACTGGGTGCGCAGGTTGTCGCGCAGCGCGCCACCGTCCGCGCCGATCAGCAGCCAGCCGGCCATCGACTGGCCGGGCACCGCCACTGCCTTGCCGGCGAGCTGCCCGAGCGACTCGAGCACCGGCAGCTGCTCGAGGTTGCGCGCGATGGCGACGCGCTCGCGCCAGTACGGCGCGAAGATGCTGACCTGCGGGCTGCCCTGCATCAGCGGGCGGTCCACCGGGACGTGCAGCATCACGTCGGCCGGGCCGAAGCCGAGGTAGTGGCCGCGCCAGACCATGTGGCGCAGGTCGTCCTCCATGCTCTCGTCGGCTGCGAAGGGCAGCAGCGAGAGCTTGACGCCCAGCGATTCGGCGAGTGCGGCTGCCAGTTCGACATCGATGCCCGCCCCCTCGGCATGGAAGGGCGGCATGTCCTTGTAGATCGCCACGGTCAGCACGCCTCGCGCCCTGACCTTGTCCAGCGGCGTGGCCGAGAGCAGCCTCGGCAGCGCGGCGAGGACTGCCGCTTCGAGCACCTGGCGCCGGCGCATCACAACGGCTTCTCGCGGCGCGTTTCCAGGTAGGCCTTGATCGACCAGACCGCCTCCTGGTTCATCATCCCTTCGAAAGGCGGCATGTAGACCGCGCCGTTGCGGGTGCGGCCCTTGCGCACGGTGCTGGCGAAGTACTCGTCGATCTCCTTCACGCAGGCCGCCTTCTTCTTCTCGTCCTTCAGCGTGGCGCACTCGTTGTCGAGCTTGCGCAGGTCGGGCGCGATGCCGCCGGAGATCGCCTCCAGGCCGTGGCAGCGCGCGCAGTTCTGGTTGTAGGCGGAGGTGCCGATCTTCACCGCCGCATCGTTCTTGCGGAACGGGTTCTCGGCACGCCAGGCGTCGCCGAGCTTGGGCAGGCCGGTGGTGTCTACCGCCTGCGGCGTGACGTCGCCGTGCGCCCAGGCGGCGCCCGGGCAAGCGGCGCCGATCAGCAGTGCGCCGGCAATGAGGAGTCGATGGCGGGAACGAGTGCGGAACATGGCTTGTCTCCTGGACGGTCGGTTTGGAATGGGCTCGCCGTCTGCAAACGTCATGCCATGCAAAGGTGTTGCAAACGTGAACAGTCGGGCCATTGCTGTCCGTGCTGTCCCTCGGTGGACAAACCGGTCCGCCGGGCCGACAGTCGCCTCCAACGTGCGCTTGTGCGCACGACGATGAAGCCGACGCAGACAACCTGCTCGACACGCAGGCAAGGAAACGGAAGTCATGTCCACGAGCCGGAATTCGGGCCACCGCAACTGGGGCGCAAGCGACGCCGCGGCGCCGCCGCCATCGAGCCAGCCCGCGCGCGACGGGCTGATCCAGCAGTCGCACGAGCGCTGCGCGGCACTCGGGCTGACGCGCATCGAGCGGCCCGACTACGCGCCGCTGATGCGCAGCGACCTGAACGTTGCGCGCGAGCGCAACCAGCGCCTGTTCGCGCACGCCGCACCGGTGATGGAGATGCTCTACGAGCAGATCGTCAACACCGAGAGCATGATCGTGTTGACCGATGCGAACGGCACCATCCTGCACTCGATCGGCGACAACGACTTCCTCGAACGTGCCGGCAAGGTCGCACTGCAGCCCGGCGTCAACTGGGCCGAGCAGAGCAAGGGCACGAACGCGATCGGCACCGCGCTGTTCGAGGAGCGGCCGACGCTCGTCCACGCCGACGAGCACTTCATGCACGCCAACCACTTCCTGACCTGCTCGGCGGCGCCGATCTTCGACCCGCGCGGCAACATGCTCGGCGTGCTCGACGTGTCGGGTGACCAGCGCAGCTACCACCAGCACACCATGGGGCTGGTGCGCATGTCGGCGCGCATGATCGAGAACCACTGGCTCTCGGACGACTACAGCAACCGGCTGCGCCTGCACTTCCACAGCCGTGCCGAGTTCATCGGCACGCTGCTCGAGGGCATCATCGTCGTCGGCTCCGACGGCAAGATCCTCGGCGCCAACCGCAGCGCGCTCGACCAGCTCGCGATGACCGGCATCTCGCTGCGCGGCCACACGCTGACGACGCTGTTCGGCACCACCGTGGCGGCGGTGCACGACCACTTCCGCGCGCCGCTGCCGGTGCCGATGACGCTGTCGGTGCCCACCGGCCTGCGCTTCCAGGTCAGCGCGCGCATCGACTGGTCGTCGCGCCGCGTGTTCGGTGGCCTGCCCGAGGGCTTCGACGACACCAGCAGCAGCGGCGTGCCGCGCGCCTCGGCGCCAGCGCCGACGCACTCCGGCGAAGCCGTGGCCAAGGCACCCGCCGGCCTGCAGTTCCTGCAGACCGGCGATGCGCAGATCCAGACGGTGGTGCAGAAGGTCAGGCGCATCCTCAACCGCGACATCCCGCTGCTGATCCTCGGCGAGACGGGCACCGGCAAGGAACTGCTCGCGCGTGCGGTGCACCAGGAGTCGAACCGCGCCAAGCAGGCCTTCGTGGCGGTGAACTGCGCGTCCATCCCCGAGTCGCTGATCGAGGCCGAGCTGTTCGGCTACGACGAAGGCGCCTTCACCGGCGCACGGCGCAAGGGCGCGGTCGGCCGCATCGTGCAGGCCAACGGCGGCACGCTGTTCCTCGACGAGATCGGCGACATGCCGCTGGCCCTGCAGGCGCGGCTGCTGCGCGTGCTGCAGGAGCGCTGCGTCACGCCGCTGGGCAGCCACAAGACGATCGCGGTGGACATCGCGGTGATCGGCGCGACGCACCGCAACCTGCGCGAGATGATCGAGCATCAGCAGTTCCGCGAGGACCTGTACTACCGACTCAACGGCCTGGTGCTGCGCATGCCGGCATTGCGCGAGCGCAGCGACCTCGGCGTGGTGGCGCGGCGCATCCTGCAGAGCGAGTGCCCGCAGGGCGCGCCGGAGATCAGTCCGGCGGTGATGGACCTGCTCGCCCGCTACCACTGGCCAGGCAACATCCGCCAGCTCGCCAACGTGCTGCGCACGGCCGCGGTGATGGCCTGCGGCGAGGCGCAGATCACCGAGGCCCACCTGTCTGACGACTTCCTCGAGGACGTTCGCCGCCTGCCGGCGCGCGACGCCGCACCCGCGAGCGCGTTGCCGGCGACACGATCGTTTCAGCCGGCGCCAGCCGCAGCATCGGCGGCGCCGCCGATGCCCGCTCCCGCGCAACCGGCGCCTGCGCCCGCACCCGTCACGGCCAACCGCACGCTCGAGGAGGTCGAGATCGAGATGATCCGCAGTGCGCTCGAAGCCGCCGGCGGCAACATCTCCGAGGCGTCCAAGCGCCTGGGCATCAGCCGCAACACCATCTACCGCAAGCTGCGCTGGAAGAAGCCGGGCTGATCAACGCGGGAAGGTGCGCTCCACCTCGCTCGGCACCGGCTGCTCGCGCGGGCGCCGGCACAGGCAGCGGCCGACGGAAGGGCGACTGCGGGCAGCAGGGCCGCCAGCGCATCCGTGCACAAGCCCCGGGATATCCCTGTGCCAGGGCCTGACGCGGCTGCTCCCGCATGGAGCAGGTGACGCCACGCCGGGCGCGGCATAGCGGGCGTCGCCCCCCGAGAGCGCGGCGGCATGGCTCTTGCAGCCTCGTGCCATGCAGGCGTACTGCGCAATGACTCGAACAACATGAAGATCCTCGTGCTCGGCGCGGAAGGCCGGGCGGTTTGCCGACAGTGTGCTCCGACCGTGCTGGCATCGCGACACCTGACGTCACGGACCTGCGGCACCATCGCCGTGGCCGGCGACGACGACCGCTGGCTGCTGGTCAACGCCTCGCCAGACATCGCCGATGACGCGCGCATCGACGTGGCCGCCGCCGCGGGCCGCGTCGCCGGCCTCGTGCTGCTCGATGCTCAGCTGGAACATGCAGGCACGCTCGCTCGCCTCGCCCGCGGAAGGACCCTCGATCTCTACGCCACACCGGGCGTGTTCGAAGAGTTGACCGGCCGGCTGCCGATGCTCGGCCTGCACGATGGCGGCGGCTCGCTGCGCTGGCACCTGGTGCCGGTGGCGGGCGACGTGCGCAGCGCGGAGTTCCGCGTCGAAGGGCTGGAGTCGCTGCGCTTCGTCGCGGTCGACGACGGTGGCTGCGCCGCGCCGGGCTCGCAGCGCCACCCGGAGGCGCTGGTCGGCGACAGCATCGCGCTGCTGATCGAGGACCGCCGCGCCGGCCAGCGCCTCGTCTACTCGCCGGGTGCGAGCAGCGGCGCGCTGCCGTGGATGGAGGGTGCCGACTGCCTGCTCGTCAATGGCTCGGGCTGCCCGATGTCTGTGCCGCAGCCCTCGCCCGACGCGCGATTCGCGGCCACCGGCGCGCGGCGCACGGTGTTCCTCCACTTCGGCGACGACGTCGAGGGCCTTGAACTGGCCTTCGCCGGCATGGAGATCGACCTGTGATGCTGTCCAGCGCAACGCCGCGCCCCGGCGCGCCGGCCATCGAGCCGATCTGGCTGGAGTGGTTCGCCCTGGCCGGCATGTTCGCCTTCGCCACCTGGATGCTCGGCGGCCGCGGCGTGTGGGCGCTGCTGCTGCACTCCGATCCGACCGGCCTGACGCTGGTGATCATCGTGGTCTTCGTCGCGGCGACCCTCTGGTGCGGCGCACGCGCGCGCGAACTGCAGCAGCAGCGGCGCTGGCTCGAAGCGGCACGCAGCGGCGGCTCGGCCAGCGGCTGGGCGGCCGACTACTGGGCCGCGCTGCGCGCAGCGCCGCGCGACGCCGGCGCGCCGCTGGACCTGCTGCTCGAGCGCAGCCACGGCGCCCATCACACCGCCTGGTGGGTCAACGGCATCCAGCTCAAGCTCGGCCTGCTCGGCAAGGTGATCGGCTTCTCCATCCTCGCCATCGAGATCGGCCAGATCCAGAACTTCGACGCCTCGCAGTCGCAGGAGTTGCTGCGCAGCCTGACCACCGGCCTGGGCGTGGCGCTGCTGACCACGATGGTCGGCCTGGTCGGCAACATCCTGCTCGGCCTGCAGCTCACGCGGCTGGATCGTTATGCCGACATGCTGGTGGCCGACGCGCAGCAGCACGGGCTGTCGCACGGCCTGGCCATCGACACAGGGGAGTGCTGACGCATGCGCCAGCGTCGCTTCTCCCGCGAAGCCGAGGTCGACCCGTTCTACGACATGTTGTTCAACATGCTGATCGCCTTCGTCTTCTGTTTCATCATCGCGCTGCTGGCGATGAACCCGAAGGCGCTGAAGGCCGGCGACATCCCCTCCAAGGCCGAGTACATCGTGAACGTGTCCTGGCCGGACCTGAACCCGAACGACATCGACACCTGGGTGCAGGACCCGGCCGCCAACCTGGTGTGGTTCCGCGCCCGCGAGGCCGGGCTGATGCACCTGGACCGCGACGACCGCGGCCTGGCCAACGACGTCATCGTGATCAACGGCAGGCAGGTCGCCAACCCGCTGAACACCGAGGTGGTGACGATCCGCGGCATCGCGCCGGGCGAGTACACCGTCAACGTTCACTACTACGAATCGGGCAACGGCCAGCCGGTGGAGGTGACGGTCTCGGTGATCAAGGTGAACCCGCGCGCCGAGGTGGTCTTCTACGGCAACGTCACGCTCTCACGCAAGGGCGACGAGGCCACCGCCGCGCGCTTCACGGTGCTGAGCGACGGCAGCGTGAGCAACGTCAACACCCTGCCCCGGACCCTGGTGCAACGCCTATGACGCAACGCCCATGACGACTGCCGTCGTGCTGAGTTTCGCCGCCCTCGTGCTGCTGTGCACGCTGGCGCTGCTGTGGTCGCGCTGGCCGGCCTGGCTGAAGGCCCTGCTGGTGGTCGGCGTGACCGGCTTCTACTTCTATGCCGACGGCCAGGTGCACGGCCTGGCCGGCTGGCCCCGCCGCGATGCGCTGCCCGAGCGCTTCGTGCTGCTGGCCGCCGTGATCGAGGAGCCGAACAGCAAGACCAAGGGTGCGCTGTACGTGTGGGTGAACGAGCTGCAGGACGGCAAGCCCTCCGCCCAGCCGCGCGCCTACCAGCTGCCCTACGCGAAGGACCTGCATGCGCTGCTCAACGAGGGCATGAAGAAGGTGCGCCAGGGCATCAGCCAGATGGGCACGGCCGAGCCGAAGACAGGCCCGAAGGGCTTCTCGTGGCTGCGCCCGGGCAGCGACGAGCAGAACGTCAAGATCCGCGACCTGCCTGTGCCGCAGTTGCCCGAGAAATGAAGCGCCTGCACCTCATCGGCCTGGCACTGCTGACAAGCGCCTGTGGCGCGCCGCAGGACGACTCCTACTTCCCGCTCGCCAGAGGCCACCGCTGGGCCTACGACATGCGCACGGAGTGGGAGAACCACATCGTCGAGCACGAGCAGCGTGTGATCGAAACGCTCGGCCTCGACGGCCTTGCCTCGGGCGAGGCCTGGCGTCGGCGCAGCGACAGCGGCGTCGACTACTGGCTCAGGAGCGACGCCAGCGGCATCTACCGCGTCGCCACCAAGAGCGAGCTGCAGGAGGAACCGGAGCCCGACAAGGAGCCGCGCTACGTGCTGAAGGCGCCGCTCGTGGTCGGCACCGGCTGGCGCGCCAGCACCACCGCCTACCTGCTGCAGCGCCGCCAGGAGTTCCCGCGCGAGATCCGCCACAGCCATCCGGACGTTCCGATGAACTACACCATCGAGGCCGTCGGCGAGAGGCTCGCCACGCGCGCCGGCAGTTTCGACAACTGCCTGCGCATCAAGGGCGTCGCCGCGCTGCGCCTGTTCGCCGACCCGGTGGTCGGCTGGAAGGACATGATGCTGACCACCACCGAGTGGTACTGCGCCGGCGTCGGCCTGGTGAAGCTGGTGCGCGAGGAACCGGCGCAGTCGACCTTCCTGACCGGCGGAACGCTGACAATGGAGCTGGTCGATTGGCATTGACGGCTCCTCCTTGACTCACACCGCCACGCTTCCCCTGTCCGGCATCCGCGTCGTCGAGTTCACCCACATGGTGATGGGCCCGACCTGCGGCATGGTGCTGGCCGACCTCGGCGCCGAGGTCATCAAGGTGGAGCCGCTGGCGGGCGATTCGACACGCCGCCTGCTCGGCTCGGGCGCCGGCTTCTTCGCGATGTTCAACCGCAACAAGAAGAGCATCGCGATCGACGCCAAGGACCCGCGCGGCCGCGAGATCGTGCTCAAGCTGATCGCCGGCGCCGACGTGTTCAGCGAGAACTTCAAGGCCGGCACGATGGAAGCGCTGGGCCTCGGGCCGCAGACGCTGCAGCGCCTGAACCCGCGCCTCGTGCATGTCGCGCACAAGGGCTTCCTGCCCGGTCCCTACGAGCACCGCACCGCGCTCGACGAGGTGGTGCAGATGATGGGCGGCCTGGCCTACATGACCGGCCCGGAAGGCCGGCCTCTGCGCGCCGGGACGAGCATCAACGACATCATGGGCGGCCTGTTCGGCGCCATCGGCGCGCTGGCCGCGCTGTGGCAGCGGCAGCGCACGGGCCACGGCCAGGAGGTGAGCAGCGCGCTGTTCGAGAACAACGTCCTGCTCGTCGCGCAGCACATGATGCAGTTCGCGGTGACCGGGCAGCCCGCCGCACCGATGCCCAGCCGCATCAGCGCCTGGGCGCTGTACGACGTGTTCACCGTGAAGGACGGCGAGCAGATCTTCCTCGCCGCGGTGAGCGACACGCAGTGGGCGGCGATGTGCCGCGCCTTCGGCTTCGACGACCTGCTCGCCGATGCGCGCCTGGCCTCCAACAACGATCGCGTGCGCTCGCGCGAGTGGATGCTGCCGCTGCTGCGCGAGCGCTTCGCCGCGTTCGGCGCAGCCGAACTCGCTGCGCGCTTCGAGGCCCACGCCCTGCCCCATGCGCCGATCACCCGGCCGCAGGAGCTGTTCGACGATCCGCACCTCGCCGCCACCGGCGGGCTCGCTCCGATTCACGTGCCGGCCGATGCCAGCGTGGCCGGTCATGCACTCGACACGCGAGCGCCCTTGCTGCCGATCACGATGGACGGGCAGCGCCTGCCGGTGCGCGAAGGCCCGCCGTCCATCGGCGAGCACACCGGCGCCGTGCTGCGCGAGGCCGGCTATGGCGACGCCGAGATCGCCGCACTGCGCACTGCCGGGGTGATCGCCGGCGATTGCGCCTGATCAAGCCCCGCATGGGGCCGCGGCCGACGGGGCCTGCGCAGGCCCGACAATGCGCGGCCCGCAGCCCCCGCAGACCATGCACCTCACCCTCTTCAGCACGCCCGTCGTCAACCGCGTGCTGCGCGCCATCTCGCTGACCTTTCTCAGGCTCAACGGCTGGACCATCGAGGGCAGCCTGCCCGCGAGCGCCGCGAAGTCGGTGCTCATCGCCGCGCCGCACACCAGCAACTGGGATCTGCCCTACACGCTGATGACCGGCTTCGCGCTCAACCTGAACCTCTACTGGATGGGCAAGGCCAGCCTGTTCGCGCCGCCCTTCGGGCCGGTGATGCGCTGGCTCGGCGGCATTGCGGTCGACCGCTCGAAGAGCAACAACCTGGTCGCCGCCTCGGCGCAGGCACTGCGCGATGCCGACGGGCCGGTGCAGCTGGTCGTGCCGCCGGAAGGCACGCGCGGCCGCACGCGGCAGTGGAAGACCGGCTTCTACTTCATCGCGCTGGAAGCAAAGGTACCGATCGTGCTGGCCTACATGGACTACGAGCGCAAGGCCGCCGGCCTGGGCCCGCTGTTCGTGCCGACCGGCGACGTCGAGCGCGACATGGAGGAGATCAAGCGCTTCTACGCCGGCGTGAAAGGCCGCAACGCGGACCAGTTCGAAGCGCAGTGACGGGCTGCCTCAGCCCAGCACCCGCTGCGCGATGGCCACGTACAGCGGGATGCCCAGCAGGATGTTGAACGGGAAGGTCAGCCCGAGCGACATGCCGACATACAGCGACGGGTTGGCCTCGGGAATCGCCTGCCGCACCACCGCCGGCACGGCGATGTAGGAAGCGCTGGCGGCCAGCACCATCAGCAGCGCGCCGTCGCCCGCCGACAGGCCGAGTGCGCGGGCCAGGCCGAGGGCCAGCGCGGCATGCGCCAGCGGCCCGAGCAGCGCATAGCCGAGCAGCCAGGGCGACTTGCCCTTCAGGTCGCCCATGTGGCGCGCGGCGAGCAGGCCCATGTCCAGCAGGAAGAAGGCCAGCATGCCCTTGAACAGGTCGACCGCGAAGGGCTTCATCGCCGACTCGCCGGCCTCGCCGGTGAGGATGCCCACCACCATCGCGCCGAGCAGCAGCAACTGCGCGCCGTCGGTGAAGGACTCGTGCAGGATCTGCCGCAGCGCAGGCGCCGGCCGAGCGGGGCCGGCCGACGCGCCGCCCGCTGCGGCCTGGCGCTGCCGGGCCAGGTTGGCCAGCACCACGGCCATGACGATCGCCGGTGATTCCATCAGCGCCATGGCCGCCGCCATGTGGCCGCCGAAGGCCACCCCATGGGTGTCGAGGTACTGCACCGCGGTGATGAAGGTCACCGCGCTCACCGAGCCATAGGTGGCGGCGATCGCCGCCGCGTCGAAGCCGCCGAGCACGCGGCGCAGCAGCAGGTAGCCGATGGCGGGAACGACGAGGGCCAGCAGCAGCGCGGCCGCCAGGCTGATCGTGACCTGCGTCGTCAGGCCCGAGGCCGACAGCGCGAAACCGCCTTTCAGGCCCAGCGCCATCAGCAGGTACAGCGACAGGAAGCGCGAGATCGGCGCCGGGATCTCGAGGTTGGAGCGCAGGCCGCCGGCCAGCAGCCCGAACACGAAGAACAGGATCGCCGGATCGAGGAAGCTGGTCACGCAGGCTGGGCGACCGCGTCACCGGCGAACATCTCGCGCTGCAGGCCCCATTGTTCGACGGCGGCGCCGAGCACGATCGCCTCGCCGTCGGCGACGTGGTCGTCCGCCTGCACGACCTTCAGGCACAGCCGCAGCACCTTCAGACGCAGGCCCGGATCGTCGACCTCGGCCATCAGCTGCGCCAGCGTGCGCGGGTCGATGCGGCAGGTGTCGTCCCAGCTCAGGTGCGCGCTGTGCAGCAGGTCTTCGCAGAAGCCGTGCAGCACGGCGTGCAGGTCCTCACGGGCCAGGCCGAGCTGCTCGTGGGCACCACAGCGCTCGAGCGCGTCGAGCTCGGACTTGGCGAGATGGCCATCGGCCAGCAGCGTCAGCGCGACGATGCGGGCGGCGGCCTGCGGGCTGTTGGTGGGGTAGCTGCGCATGGCGGATCCTTGGTGGTGGGGGGAGGTCATTCGGAGGCGCCGAGCGCCACGGGCCGATGGCGTGCACGCCCGCGGCCGCGGTGCAGCAGGCGCACCAGCGCCCGCGCCGCTCGGGCCAGCGCGCTGTCCAGTGCCGTGCGCCAGTCGCGAGCGATCGAGGTGATGACGACGCTGCGGTCACCGTCGGTGCGCAGCTCGACCTGGCAGCGCTTGTCGACGCCGCCGCGCGGGCCGTTGATGTCGGACAGCAGCACCTTGGCGCGCGGCACCAGCCAGGTCAGCCGGCGCATCACGAAACGCACACGCTGTTCGGCCAGCGGGCGCAGCCGGGCGCCCTCGGGATCGCGGGACTCGAAGACCACTTGCATCGCTGAATCTCCATGGGTGGGCGGGAGCCTGGAAGATAGGGGCGGGAGGCCACGTCAAAAAGCAGACAATCGATGATGCTCACTTCGAGAAAAGCTGACGATGAGCCTGCACTACAGCTACCGCCACCTTTACTACTTCTGGGTCGTCGCCAAGGAGGGCGGCATGGCGCGCGCCGCCGCGCGCCTGGGCATGGCGGTGCAGACCGTCAGCACGCAGGTGCGCGAGCTCGAGCGTTCGCTCGGGCATGCGCTGTTCAAGCCGGCCGGCCGCGGCCTGGCCCTCACCGACGCCGGGCTCGCGGCGCTCCGCCAGGCCGAGCAGATCTTCCAGCTCGGCGAGCAGTTGCCCGGCCTGGTGCGCGACGCCGCCACCACCCAGAGCGTGCGGCTGGCGGTGGGCATTGCCGACAGCCTGCCCAAGCTGGTGGTGCAGCGCCTGATGGCGCCGGTGATCGCCGAGCCGCAGCTTCGCCTGCTGTGCCACGTCGACGAGTTCGAGGACATGCTGGCCGAACTGGCGCTGCACCGGCTCGACGTGGTGATCGCCGACCGGCCCGCGCCGCCGAACGCCAACCTGCGGCTCTACGGCCACCGGCTCGGCAGCAGCCCGCTGTCGTGGTACGCGCCGCCCTCGCTGTGGGCGGCGGCGCGGCGCGACTTTCCCCGCTCTCTGGCCAAGGTGCCGGTGCTGCTGCCGACCACCCACGCCGCGGTGCGCGCCCGGCTGGAGCAATGGTTCGAGCGCGAGGGCCTGGAGCCGATGCGCGTCGGCGAGTTCGAGGACAGCGCGCTGCTCAAGACCTTCGGCGCCGAGGGCATGGGCGTCTTCCCGGCGGCCGACCTGATCCACGCGGACCTGCTGCGCCGCTACGGCGTCAGGCGGATCGGGCCCTGCGAGGGTGTCGAGGAGCACTACCACGCCATCGGCACGGAGAAGAAGGTGGCGCACCCGCTGGTGCAGCGCCTGCTGGCGCACCGCAAACCCTGAGGCCGGTGGCGGCGCGCAGCGCGACAACTTGTCGCACGGCCCGAGCGCAAGGCCTGTGAAGGAGGATTCATAAGGGTTCGCGGGCATCGGGTCGTGCCCGTGCGTCGGTTCAAATCTGCGCAGCTCTGCCGTGACGCAGGCCTCATTTCGCCGAGCCGCAGGCTCGCAGGAGATCGACTGAGATGGACATGAACCGGAGGCAATTCTTCCGGGTCAGCGGAGCGGGGCTGGTGGGTTCCAGCCTCGTCGCGTTGGGCTTCTCGCCCACGGCGGCACTCGCCGACACACGCAACTTCAAGCTGGCTCGCACCACCGAAACCCGCAGCACCTGCCCGTACTGCTCGGTCAGTTGCGGCCTGGTGATGTACACGCTCGGCGACAAGGCGAAGAACGTCAAGTCGACCATCATCCACGTCGAGGGCGACCCCGACCACCCGGTCAACCGCGGCACGCTGTGCCCCAAGGGCGCCGGTGTGATGGACATGATCCAGTCGCCCAACCGCGTCAAGGTGCCGCAGGTGCGCGAGGCCGGCTCGAACGAGTGGAAGAACATCTCGTGGGACGAGGCGCTGACGCGCGTGGCCAGGCACATGAAGGCCGACCGCGACGCCAACCTCGTCAAGACGGTCGAGAAGGACGGCAAGCAGATCACGGTGAACCGCTGGAACAGCACGGGCTTCCTGATCTCCTCGGCGTCCTCCAACGAATCCGGTTACCTCGCTGTCAAGGTCGCTCGCGGCCTGGGGATGGTTGCACTCGATACGCAAGCACGTATCTGACACGCGCCGACTGTGTCCAGTCTGGGCCAGACCTTCGGTCGCGGTGCGATGACCAACTCGTGGACGGATATCAAGAACACCGATCTCGTCCTCATCATGGGCGGCAATGCCGCCGAAGCACACCCCTGCGGCTTCAAGTGGGCGGTGGAGGCCATGCAGCAGCGCAAGGCGAAGCTGATCGTGGTCGACCCGCGCTACACGCGCAGCGCGGCGGTGGCGGACATCTACGCCCCGATCCGGGTGGGCACCGACATCGCCTTCCTGGGCGGTGTCATCAACTACCTGATCTCGAACAACAAGATCCACACCGAGTACGCCAAGTTCAACACCGACCTGACCTTCCTGACCAAGCCGGACTACAAGTTCGACAACGGCCTGTTCAGCGGCTACGACGAAGGCAAGCGCGCCTACAACAAGGCGAGCTGGGGCTATCAGCTCGGTGAAGACGGCTATGTCAAGGTCGACGAGACGCTGCAGGACCCGCTGTGCGTCTACCAGCAGCTGAAGAAGCACTTCAGCCGCTACACGCCCGAGCAGGTCAGCCGCATCACCGGCACGCCGAAGGAGTCCTTCCTGAAGGTGTGCGAGGCGATGGCCGAGACCTCGGCGCCGGACAAGGTGATGACCATCCTGTACGCGCTGGGCTGGACGCAGCACACGGTGGGCAGCCAGAACATCCGCACGATGGCCATGATCCAGCTGCTGCTGGGCAACATGGGTCGTCCGGGCGGCGGCGTCAACGCGCTGCGCGGCCACGCCAACGTGCAGGGCATCACCGACATGTGCGCCTACTCGGAGACGCTGTCGGGTTACATGGGCGCCCCCACCGACGCCGACCCCGACTACGCCACCTACCTGTCCAAGCGCACGCTCAAGCCGCTGCGCCCCAACCAGATGAGCTACTGGCAGAACTTCCCGAAGTTCCAGGCCAGCCTCATGAAGGCCTACTACGGCAACGCGGCGACCAAGGAGAACGGCTTCGCCTACGACTGGCTGCCCAAGCGCGACGGCGCCTACGACGTGCTGGCAATCTTCGAGCGCATGCACCAGGGCAAGATGAACGGCTTCCTCTGCCAGGGCTTCAACCCGCTGGCCGCGGTACCGAACAAGAAGAAGCTGTCGGCGGCGCTGGCCAAGCTGAAGTACCTGGTGGTGATGGACCCGCTGGAGACGGAGACCAGCGAGTTCTGGAAGAACTACGGGCCGATGAACGACGTCGACCCGAAGCAGATCCAGACCGAGGTGTTCCGCTTCCCGTCGAGCTGCTTCGCCGAGGAGACCGGCTCCTTCACCAACTCCAGCCGCGTGCTGAACTGGAAGGAGAAGGCCGTCGATCCGCCGGGCGAGGCCAAGGTCGACAGCGAGATCGTCGCGCGCCTGTTCATGAAGCTGCGCGGCATGTACGCCAAGGACGGCGGCACGCTGCCCGAGCCGGTGGCGGCCTTGACGTGGCCCTACATCAACCCGAACGTGCCGTCGCCCGCGGAACTGCTGCGCGAGATCTCCGGCAAGGCGCTGACCGACGTGCTGGCCCCGCCGGACCCGAAGGACCCGAAGGCGCCGCCCAAGGTCCTGGTCAAGGCGGGCGAGCAGGTGGCCGGCTTCGGCCTGCTGCGCGACGACGGCAGCACGAGCTGCGGCAACTGGCTGTACTCGGGCTGCTGGAGCCAGGCGGGCAACCTGACCGCGCGGCGCGACAACAGCGACCCGACCGGCCTGGGCGTGTTCCCGAACTGGGGCTACTCGTGGCCGGCGAACCGGCGCATCCTCTACAACCGTGCCAGCGCCGACCCGTCGGGCAAGCCCTGGGATCCGAGCCGCAAGTACCTGGCCTGGAACGGCACGTCCTGGGGCGGTGCCGACATCCCGGACATGCGGCCGAACGCCGCCCCCGAGGAAGGCGTGGGCTCGTTCATCATGACGCCCGAGGGCGTGGCACGGCTGCACGCGATGGGCATGGCCGAGGGCCCGTTCCCCGAGCACTACGAACCCTTCGAGACGCCGCTGGGCGTGAACCTGATGTGCCCGGACAACCCGAAGGCCACCAGCAACCCGGCCGCGCGCGTCTACAAGGGCGACCTCGAGGCCTTCGGCAAGAAGGAGGACTTCCCCTACGCCGCCACCACCTACCGCCTGACCGAGCACCTGCACTACTGGACCAAGCACTCGCGCAGCAATGCGATCGTGCAGCCGGCGCCCTTCGTCGAGATCGGCGAGGAGCTGGCCAAGGAGAAGGGCATCAAGCAGGGTGACCAGGTCAAGGTGCGCAGCAACCGCGGCGAAGTGGTCGCGGCCTGCGTGGTCACCAAGCGGATCAAGGCGCTCGACGTGGACGGCAAGAAGGTGCACCAC
Source organism: Variovorax sp. YR752 (assembly GCF_943372545.1). NCBI lineage: Bacteria > Pseudomonadati > Pseudomonadota > Betaproteobacteria > Burkholderiales > Comamonadaceae > Variovorax > Variovorax sp. YR752. The sequence continues at coordinate 19,307 of NZ_CALRZC010000043.1, forward strand.
GTCGGCATCCCGATCCACTGGGGCTTCAAGGGTGTGACGCAGAACGGCTACCTGGCCAACGCACTGACTCCTTTCGTCGGCGACGCGAACTCGCAGACGCCGGAGTTCAAGGCGTTCCTCGTCAACATCGAGAAGGCATGAGGTAGCACACGATGGCCAGTCTTCAATCACAAGACATCGTGGCGCGCTCCGCCACCACCACCCCCAGCCCGCAGGTGCGCACCAGCGCGCCGCAGGTCGCCAAGCTCATCGACGAGTCCAAGTGCATCGGCTGCAAGGCCTGCCAGGTCGCGTGCATGAACTGGAACGACCTGCGCGACGAGATCGGCACCAACATCGGCGTCTACGACAACCCGAGGGACCTCACGCCGACCTCCTGGACGGTGATGAAGTTCTTCGAGGTCGAGCCGAAGGAAGGCAGCCTCGAGTGGCTGATCCGCAAGGACGGCTGCATGCACTGCGAGGATCCGGGCTGCCTGAAGGCCTGCCCGGCGCCGGGGGCGATCGTCAAGCTGTCCAACGGCATCGTCGACTTCATCTCGGAGAACTGCATCGGCTGCGGTTACTGCGTCAAGGGCTGCCCCTTCGACGTGCCGCGCATCAGCGCCAAGGACAACAAGGCCTACAAGTGCACCTTGTGTTCAGACCGCGTCGGTGTCGGCCTGGAGCCGGCCTGCGTGAAGACCTGCCCGACCGGCGCGATCGGCTTCGGCACCAAGGACGACATGGTCGCCTACGGCGAGAAGCGCGCCGGCGAGCTGAAGGAGCGCGGCTTCCAGAACGCGGGCCTCTACAACCCGCAGGGTGTCGGCGGCACGCACGTCATGTACGTGCTCAAGCATGCCGACCGTCCCGAGCTGGAAGACCTGCCGAAGGATCCGACCATCAGCCCGATGGTGTCGCTGTGGAAGGGCATCGCCAAGCCGCTCGCGGTGGCCGGGATGATCGGCGCGGTGCTGGTCGGCTTCCTGCACTACATGAAGGTCGGCCCGATCGAGGAGAAGACCGACGAGAAGGAGAACGCGTGATGAGACAACAGAGCCTGCTGATGCGCTACAGCGAGAGCGAGCGCATGAACCACTGGGTCATCGCGCTGTTCTTCGTCTTCGCCGGCCTCACCGGCCTGGCGTTCTTCCACCCGGCGTTCTTCTTCTTCACCCACCTGTTCGGCGGCGGGCCGTGGGCGCGCATCCTGCACCCGTTCTTCGGCGTGATCATGGCCGTCTCCTTCCTCGGGCTGTTCGTGCGCCTGTGGCGCGAGAACGTGATGACGCCGGCCGACAAGGAATGGCGCGCCCACACCGGCGACATGCTGCGCGGCGACAAGTCGAAGATGCCGCCGGTGGGCAAGTACAACGCCGGGCAGAAGGGTGTGTTCTGGGCGATGGCGCTCAGCCTCGTGGTGCTGGTGATTACCGGCGTGATGTTCTGGCGGCCGTGGTTCGCGCCCTACTTCCCGATCGTCGCGATGCGCGCCGCGGTGCTGCTGCACGCGATCGCGGCGGTGGTGCTGATCCTGGCCACCGTCGTGCACGTCTACGCGGCGATCTGGGTCAAGGGCACGGTGCGCGCGATGACGCGCGGCACCGTCACCGAGAGCTGGGCCAAGCAGCACCACGCGCTGTGGCACCGCGAGATGACGCGGGGGAAATGAGGCGATGACGATGACGGCCACGGTGCGGGTGATGACGCCGGAGGAAATCGCCGCGCGCGGCGGTGGTGAGACGGCGTTCCTGCACCTGCCGCAGCGCGGCACGCTGTTCGCGCAGCGCGCGATGCGCCTGCGCCAGCTCGCCAGCGGGCATCCGATGGGCGACTTCCTGCGGTTCATGGCCGAGCTGGCGCAGGCCCAGCAGGACCGGCTGGAGAGCCTCCCCGGCGTGCCGCTGCCCGACGCCGATGCGCTCGACCGCGCCGCGAAGCTCGGCGCGCCGCCGCTGCCGGCCGCCGACTGGCCGCGCGACCCGGTCTGGCATGGCGTGGCCAAGGTGCTCGCGGCCGACTTGCGCGCGCATGCCCCGGCACCGGCACAGGCGGCGCTGGAGCAGATCGCCGCCGGTGCCGACGACTGGTTCGAGCGCCAGGCCGACTGCCTGCTGACCGGCGTGATGGAAGGCCTGGACCTGGCCACCGCGCCGGTGATCGGCGCCGCCCTGCAGGTCTACTGGACGCACATGGCGACCACGCTCGCCGCACACGACGACGGCCGCGGCCAGCCCTTCGGCCGCATCGACGACGAAGGGGCCTGCCCCTGCTGCGGCAGCCGGCCGACGGCGAGCATCACGCGCAGCAACGGCGAGTCGCTCGGCCAGCGTTATCTGCACTGCTCGTTGTGCAGCCTGCAATGGCACCTGGTGCGCATCAAGTGCCCGGCCTGCCTGAGCACGAAGCGGCTGGCCTATCACTCGCTCGATGCCGCCGGCGCCGACGCGCCGGGCGACAGCCGTGCCGCCAGCGCCTCGCTGCAGGCGGAAAGCTGCGACGACTGCGGCGCCTACCTGAAGATCATGCACAGTGACCGCGACCCCTTCGTCGAGCCGGTGGCCGATGACCTCGCCAGCATCACGCTGGACCTGCTGGTCTCGGAGGCTGGCTACCAGCGTCACGGCGTCAACCTGATGCTGCTGTTCGGCGCGCCCGACGCGCCACCGGACCCCAGCCCATGACCGCCCGGCCCGACGAATCCGTGGTGCACGGTTCCAAGGCCAGCGCGAAGGACCTCCCCTCCGTCGATCGCCTGATCCGTTCGCCCACGCTGGCCGCGCTGCTGGCCGAGCATGGCCACACGCTGGTGGCCGGCGAAGCGCGTGCGTTGCTCGACACGCTGCGTGCGCAGGCGCTCGCCGGCGCACTGGACGCACCGGCCGTGCAGTCGGCCGCGCTCGAAGCCACGCTGAGGCAGCGCATCGAGGCACGCCTGGCGCCGCGCATGCGCCGCGTGCTGAACCTGACCGGCACGGTGATCCACACCAACCTCGGCCGCGCGCTGCTCGCCGACGCCGCGCTGCAGCACCTGCTGGCGATGATGGCCGGGCCGAACAACCTCGAGTACGACCTGGCTTCCGGCGGCCGCGGCGACCGCGACAGCATCGTCGAGGAGCTGCTGTGCAGCATCACCGGCGCGCAGGCGGCCACGGTGGTCAACAACAATGCGGCGGCGGTGCTGCTGACGATCGCGGCGATGGCGCGCGGCCGCGAGGTGATCGTCTCGCGCGGCGAGCTGGTCGAGATCGGCGGTGCCTTCCGCATGCCCGACGTGATGGCCTCGGCCGGCGCCACGCTGGTCGAGGTGGGCACCACCAACCGCACCCACCCGGCCGACTACGAGCGCGCGATCGGCGAGCGCACGGCGCTGGTCATGAAGGTGCACACCAGCAACTACGCGGTGCAGGGCTTCACCGCGGCGGTCGACGAGACCACGCTGGCCGCCATCGCCCACGCGAAGGGCGTGCCGCTGGCCACCGATCTCGGCAGCGGATCGCTGGTCGACCTGGCCCACTACGGCCTGCCGCGCGAGCCGCTGCCGCAGGAGATGCTCGCGGCCGGCTGCGACGTGGTCACCTTCAGCGGCGACAAGCTGCTCGGCGGCCCGCAGGCCGGGCTGATCGTCGGCAGCAAGGAGGCCTTGGGCCGCATCCGCAAGTTCCCGATGAAGCGTGCACTGCGCATGAGCAAGCTGCCGCTGGCCGCGCTGGAGGCGACGCTCATGCTGTACCTGCGCCCCGAGCGGCTGGCGCAGGACCTGCCGACGCTGCGCCTGCTCACACGACCGGAAGCGCAGATCCGCGAACTGGCCGAACGCCTCGCGCCGCAGCTCGCTGCCGCGGTCGCGCCACGCTTCGGCGTCGAGGTCGCATCGATGCAGGGCCAGATCGGCTCCGGATCGCTGCCCGTCGAGCGCCTGCCCTCGGCCGGCCTGGCGATCGCGCCGGCGCAGAAGAAGGGTGCCGGCCGTGCCCTCGATGAGCTGGCCGCCGCACTGCGCGCCCTGCCCTTGCCGGTGATCGGCCGCATCGCCGACGACCGCCTGCTGCTCGACCTGCGTTGCCTCGAGGACGTCCAGCCGTTCACCGATCAACTGCCGGCGCTGCACGAAGCGCTGGCCTGACACCATGATCGTCGGCACCGCAGGCCACATCGACCACGGCAAGTCCACGCTGGTGAGGGCACTCACCGGCGTGGACACCGACCGCCTGCCCGAGGAGAAGCAGCGCGGCATCAGCATCGAGCTGGGTTATGCCTTCCTCGACGTGCCCGGGTCGCCGCGGCGCATTGGCTTCGTCGATGTGCCGGGTCACGAGCGGCTGGTGCACACGATGATCTCCGGCGCGACGGGCGTCGACTTCGCGCTGCTGCTGGTGGCCGCCGACGATGGGCCGATGCCGCAGACGCGCGAGCACCTGGCGGTGCTGTCGCTGCTCGGCCTGTCACGCGGCGCGGTGGTGGTGACCAAGACCGACCGCGCCGAGGCGGATCGTGTCAACGCAGTGCGCGCGGAAGTGGCGGCGCTGCTGCAGGGCACCTCGCTCGAGGGCGCGCCGGTGCTGGCGGTCAGCGCGCACAGCGGCGCCGGCCTGGCGGAGCTGAAGTCGCTGCTGTTCGACGCCGCGCGGGCGCTGCCGCCACGCAACGCAAGCGGCGAAGCATTCCGCCTGGCCATCGACCGTGCCTTCACGCTGACCGGCGTGGGCACCGTCGTGACGGGCACGGTGCATGCCGGAACGGTGAAGCTCGGCGACACGCTGCGCCTCGTGCCCGGCGACCGGGAGGCGCGCGTCCGCAGCCTGCATGCGCAGAACCAAGCCGTGACGCAGGCCGGCGCGGGGCAGCGCTGCGCGGTCGCCCTGGTCGGCCTGGCCAAGGAAGACATCGCGCGCGGCCAGTGGCTGGTGGCGCCCGAGGCCGCGCTGGCCACCGACCGGCTCGATGCCGAGCTGAGACTGTGGCACGAGGAAGCGAAGCCGCTGCGCAGCGGCATGGCGGTGCACGTGCACATCGGCGCAGCCGCCGTGCCCGGCACCGTGGCCGTGCTCGACGGCGACAGCGTCGCCGCGGGCGAGCGCGCGCGGGTGCAGGTCGTGCTGCGGGCACCGGTGGGTGCCTGGCATGGTGAACGCATCGTGCTGCGCGATGCATCGGCCAGCCGGGCATTGGCCGGCGGCACGGTGCTCGACCCGTTCGCCCCGCAGCGCTACCGGCGCACGCCGCAGCGGCTGGCCGAGCTCGACGCGCTCGCGCTCGATGACCCGGCGGCACGCCTGGCCGCCACGCTGGCCTCGGCGCCGAACGGCGTCGACCTGCGCCGCTTCGCCGCGGCGCAGGCGCACGTGCTGGCCATCGACGCCGTGGGCGCGCTGCGCCATGCAGACGCTGCCGGCGACTGGGCGCTGGGCGCAGCCCATGCGGCTGCCGCGCGCAGCACGGTACTGGCCACGCTGGCGGCCTGCCACGAACGTTCGCCCGAAGAGATCGGCCCCGATGCCGCGCGGCTGCGCCGCCTGGCGCTGCCTCGCCTGCCCGAGCCGTTGTGGCGTGCCCTGGTCGACGCGCTGCGCACGGAAGGTTCGCTCGCACTGCGCGGCGCCTTCGTCCATCTGCCCGAGCACGGCGTGCGACTGTCGGCCAGCGAGGAGCGCATCGCGCAGAAGGTGGCCGTGCCGCTCGCGCAAGCCGGCTTCGAAGGCGCCTGGGCGCGCGACCTGGCGCGCGACGGCGGCGAGTCCGAGGCGCTGATGCGAACGACGCTGGCACGGCTCGCGCAGCGCGGCGAGCTGCACCAGGTCGTCAAGGATCTGTACTACCCGATGACCACGATCACCAGGCTCGCGGACATCGCGCGCCAGGTCGCCCGCGGTCCGGGATCGGGCGAGGTCAGCGCGGCGCAGTTCCGCGACGCCACCGGCCTGGGCCGCAAGCGTGCGATCCAGATCCTGGAATACTTCGACCGCATCGGCCTGCTGCGCCGCGTGGGCGACGTGCACAAGCTGCGTGCCGATTCGACGCTGTTCGTCGAGGAGGCGATGCAATGAGTTCAACGGAGGGGAAACGATCCTGGTGGATCGGCCGGGCTTCAAACCCGGTGGGTGGCGCCATGCGCTGCCGGGCGGGTTCGACTCCCGTTCCCCTCCGCCGCCGGCCGTTCATCCGGCTGCTGCGCGCGCCGATCTCGCGCCTGCGCGGCTCGCCGTACCGGTGTACGGCTGCGCTGCTCGGCACGACCTCGGCGCGCTCGCGACGCCGGCTGAACGACCGACGTGGCGCGGCTCTCGCGGCATCATGAAAGCAGCCGGCCTCGAGTTCCCCGACGATCTGCACTACCTGGTCGACCACCAAGTGTGGGCGCGGCTGGAAGGCGACGGCACGGCGACGGTGGGCATCACCGCGCTGGGCGTCGTGCAGGCCGGCGAGATCTACATGTGCCGGCCGAAGACGGTGGGCAGCGAGGTCGAGCAGGGCCGCTCGATCGCCGTCGTCGAGCTGGCCAAGTCCATCGTCTCGGTGAAGTCGCCGGTGCGCGGCACGGTGGTGGCGATCAATGCCCTGCTGGCCGACACGCCGGAGCTGGTGCATCGCGATCCGTATGGCCAGGGCTGGCTGGCGCGGGTGCGGCTCGCCGATCTCGAGGCCGACCGCAGCGCACTGCTGCACGGCGAGCCGGTGCTTGCAGCGATGCAACACCAGGCCTGGCTCAGCCGCGTCGAGGACGGCGACAACTCATGAGCTTCGTCGACGAGCCGGTGGACGGCATCGCCATCCTGCTGTGGGCTGCCGACCCCGACACTCCGCAGCGCCTGGCCACGCCCTTCTTCCATGCGGCTGCCGCCGCCGCGATGGAGATCCCTGTCGAGATCTACTTCACCGCGCGCAGCGTGCAGTTGCTGGCGCCTGGCGTCGCTGCGCAGCTCCGCGCGAGCGAGCGCCACGACAAGACCGTGCTGGAGTCGATGCGCGAGGCGGTGTCGCAGGGCGTGTTGTTCTACGCCTGCAGCGATGCGCTCGACGCCCATGGCCTCGAGCTCACGGCGCTGATCCCCGAGTGCCACGGCCGCGGCGGCGCCGTGCAGTTCATGGCGCGTGCAGCCGACCGGCGCTGGCGCACCCTGGTTTTCTAGGGCCTTTTGACGCCACGGGAGGGGTAAGCTGCGCTCTGAGCTTCTGCCCGGGAGACCCGCGATGCAGACACGATCGGCCTGCGCAGCAGCCCTGACCAGCCTCGCCGCAGCAGGTGCCGCCGCGGCCCCGCCAGCGGCAGAGATGACACTGCGCAGTTGCGTCAGCGGCAGCCCCGCATTGCGTGTCCCTGCGTCGGCCGAGCGTGCCACGCTCGATGCCGCCGACAGCCAGCGCTTCGACGCCGCGGCACAGGCGCGCTATCCGCTCTACCAGCGCGGCGGGTTCGCTCCCTACCAGGTGCTGATGCTGCGCCGCGGCGGGCAGTGGCTGTACGTGACCCTGTGGCGGGACGGCCGTTCGAGCCCCTGCTTCTCCGCCGTGTTCGCTGCCGACCGGTTCGACTTCACGCCAGGCTGGCTCGCCAAGTATCAACCGCGCGCGCACGAAACCGCGGACTGAGCGCGCGCGCCTCAGCGCAGCCCGAGCTCGTCCAGCTTGCGGTACAGCGTATTGCGGCTGATGCCCAGCCGCCGTGCGGCTTCCGACAGATTGCCCTCGCAGGCCTGCACGGTCTGGCGCACGGTGCGTTCGGACTGCATCCGCAGGTCGGCTGTGTCGTCCAGCACCGCGCGCGGCGCGCTGGTGTCGCGCAGCTCGGCAGCGAGGTCGTCGGGCAGCTGTGTCCAGCCGATCTCGGCCTCGCCCTCGTCGAGCAGCGCGCAGGCCGTCTGCAGCGCGTTGTGCAGCTGGCGCAGGTTGCCCGGCCAGCGGTAGCGCGACACGGCCTGCGCCAACTCGGGCGCGAGCTGCAGGTCGCGGCCCGGGGCGATCTCGCGCAGCAGCCGCTCGATCAGCGCGAGCTGGTCCTGCCGCTCGCGCAGCGGCGGCAGCGTCAGCGTCAGGCCGTTGAGGCGGTAGTAGAGGTCCTCGCGGAAGCGCCCGGCGTCCAGTTCGCTGCGCAGGTGGCGGTGCGTGGCGCAGATCAACCGGAAGTCCACCGCCACCGGCTTGCCACCGCCCAGCGGCACCACCTGCCGGTCCTGCAGCACGCGCAGGAGGCGAGCCTGCATGGCCAGCGGCATGTCGCCGATCTCGTCGAGGAACAGCGTGCCGCCGTGGGCCTCGCGGATGCGCCCCGGCGCGCCCTCGCGGCTGGCGCCGGTGAAGGCGCCGGCGCGGTAGCCGAACAGTTCGGCCTCGATCAGCGACTCGGGCAGCGCCGCGCAGTTGACGGCGACGAACGGCCCGTCGCGGCGCGCACTGCTGGCATGCACGGCGCGCGCGAACACTTCCTTGCCCACGCCCGACTCGCCGTGCAGCAGCAGCGCGATCGGCTTGTCGAGCACACGCCGCGCGCGGTCCACCGCGGCATGCATCGCGGCGTCGCCACTGTCGAGTGCGGCCAGCGGATCGCCGGTCATCGCCACGCGCGGCACCGGCCGCGTGGTCTGCAGCGCCAGCACCGTGCGCCCGGCCTCCACGCGCAGCCACAGCACGCTGCCGTCGTGGCGGCGCGCCACGTGCGGCGCACTGCCGCCCTGGCGCGCCCAGGACCACAGCGCATCCATGCCGAGCTGCAGCACATGCTCGATGGTGCGCGCGCTGCAGTCCCCGGGCTGCAAGCCGAGCATCGACCGTGCGGCCGCGTCGGCACCGGTGATCCAGCCGTCGTCGGACAGCGCGAGCAGCCCTTCGGCCACCGTGCCGATGCCCTCGGGCTGAGCATGCAGGCGCACGCGCAGGCCGGCGGCATGGCGCGTGTCGAACAGGCGGTGTTCGATCATGCGCGCCGCCGAGCGCACCAGGGCCAGCGTGTGGCGGTGGTAGCCGCGGTGGTCGCCGGAGATGTCGAGCACGCCGAGCACGCGGCCGCAGGGGTCGGCGATCGGCGCCGCGGTGCAGGTCAGGAAGCCGTTGCGCTCGAGGTAGTGCTCGCCGGCATGCACCACCGCCGGTGCCGCATCGGCCAGCGCCGTGCCGATCGCATTGGTGCCGCGCCATTGCTCGTGCCAGTTCGCGCCGGGGCGCAGCGCCACGCGCTGCGCACGATCGACGAAGCTGGCGTCGCCCAGCGACTGCAGCAGCATGCCCTGCGCATCGGCGAGGATGACCATGCTGTCGGTGTCGCGCGTCTGGTCGAACAGGTACTCCATCACCGGCCGCGCGTGGGCCACCAGTTCGCGCTGGTGGTCCAGCGCACGCACGAGTTGCGGCCCCGAGGCGTGCGGCGCGCCGGGCATGCGGCCGCTGGGCGCGAGGCCGAAGCGGGCGCTGCGTTGCCAGCTGCGCTGCAGGTCGGGCGCGATCAGTCCGTCCTCCACGTCACCTTGTTCGAGAAGCTGGCGGCGTGCCGCGCGCAGGCGTGCGGCGGGAATGCGGTGGGCGATGGCGTGCGTCATCCTTGTCTCCAGTGGGGCTTCTGCCGAGCCCTGGCGTGTTTCCGGTAGTCCGGCAACTACGCAAGCTTCGAGCCTAGCCGCCCGCTGCGCACGCGCAAGCATTTCGGCGGAAATCGGGGCCTGCGCTGTCCCGCTTCGTGACAGTGCCACGCGCCAGGACAGCGACGACGCAGTCTGCCGCCCCTGGCTGACCCGCTTCTTGCGCCGGATCAGCCGTTTGCTGCACGAACCGCGCTGGCACGCCGCGTGCGATGCAGCCCACCCAGTTCCGCGCGGCATCCGGATTGCGCGGCGCACGACAACACCCAGCCCACCCACCATCCGGACGGAGACACACCATGATCTACGCACAACCGAACCAGCCCGGCGCGCCGCTCGAGTTCAAGGCCGCCTACGACAACTTCATCGGCGGCAAGTTCGTCAAGCCGCTGAAGGGCCAGTACTTCGACGTCATCACGCCGATCAGCGGCAAGGTCTACACCAAGGCCGCTCGCTCTGGCGCCGAGGACATCGAGCTGGCGCTGGATGCCGCCCACGCCGCCACCGCGAAATGGGCCGCCACGTCCGCCGGCGAGCGCGCCAGCATCCTGCTGAAGATTGCCGACCGCATCGAGCAGAACCTCGAGCGCCTGGCCTACGCCGAGACGGTGGACAACGGCAAGCCGATCCGCGAGACGCTGAACGCCGACATCCCGCTGGCGGCCGATCACTTCCGCTACTTCGCCGGCTGCCTGCGCGCGCAGGAAGGCGCGCTCAGCGAGATCGACCACAACACCATCGCCTACCACTTCCACGAGCCGCTGGGCGTGGTCGGCCAGATCATCCCGTGGAACTTCCCGATCCTGATGGCGGCCTGGAAGCTGGCGCCGGCACTCGGCGCGGGCAACTGCGTGGTGCTCAAGCCGGCGGAGAGCACGCCGGTCAGCATCCTGGTGCTGACCGAGCTGATCGCCGACCTGCTGCCACCGGGCGTGCTCAACGTCGTCAACGGCTACGGCCGCGAAGCCGGCATGCCGCTGGCGCAGAGCAAGCGCATCGCCAAGATCGCCTTCACCGGCTCCACCGCCACCGGCCGCGTGATCGCGCAGGCCGCGGCCACCAACCTGATCCCGGCGACGCTGGAGCTGGGCGGCAAGAGCCCCAACGTGTTCTTCGACGACGTGATGGCACAGGACGATGCCTTCCTCGACAAGGCGATCGAGGGCCTGGTGCTGTTCGCCTTCAACCAGGGCGAGGTCTGCACCTGCCCGAGCCGCGCGCTGATCCAGGAGTCGATCTACGACAAGTTCATGGCCCGCGCGCTCGACCGCGTGAAGGCGATCAAGCAGGGCAGCCCGCTGGACACCGAGACGATGATGGGCGCGCAGGCCTCGGCGATGCAGATGGACAAGATCCTGTCCTACCTCGAGGTCGGCAAGCAGGAAGGTGCGCAGCTGCTGATCGGCGGCGAGCGCGCGCAGATGGGCGGCGAGCTGGCCGGCGGCTACTACGTGCAGCCGACGCTGTTCAAGGGCGACAACTCGATGCGCATCTTCCGCGAGGAGATCTTCGGGCCGGTGCTGGCGGTGACCACCTTCAAGACCGAGGCCGAGGCGCTGGCCATCGCCAACGACACGCCCTACGGCCTGGGCGCCGGCGTGTGGACGCGCGACGGCAGCCGCGCCTTCCGCATGGGCCGCGGCATCCAGGCCGGCCGCGTGTGGACCAACTGCTACCACGCCTACCCGGCGCACGCGGCCTTCGGCGGCTACAAGGAATCGGGCATCGGCCGCGAGACGCACAAGGCCATGCTCGACCACTACCAGCAGACCAAGAACCTGCTGGTGAGCTATTCGCCGGACAAGCTGGGCTTCTTCTGAACCTCGGGCGCCGCGACCTGCAGCGTCGCGGTCAGCACGAGGCCCGGCCGTTCGTGGCCGGGCCTCGCCGCTTTGAGCTGTAGGTCGCCGCCGAAGGCCCAGATCCGCTCCTTGATGCCCGCCAGGCCGTTGCCGCGGCGCAGTGCCGCATCCGGGTCGGCCAGGCCCACGCCATCGTCGGCGACCGACCACTCGATGGACTCGCTGCCGGCAGGCCAGCGCAACAACACCGTCACTTCGCGGGACTGCGCATGGCGTGCCACGTTGGTCAGCGCTTCCTGGCTGATGCGGTACAGCGCCAGCGCCAGATCGCGCGGCAGCCGGCGTTCGGGCTCCGCATCGATCAGCAGCCCGACGCGCAGCGCACCGCTGGCGCTCCTGCGCCAGCCCTCGGCCAGGCCTTGCAGCAGTTCGGCCAGCGTCGCCACCGTGGCGTCGCCTTCACCCTCGACGGCGCCGCCCAGCGGCTGCAGCCGTGCGAGCAGCGTGCGCACGTCGCTCTGGATCGCTGCGCACTGTTCGGACATGCCCTGCACCACCGGCTGCACGTCGGGCAGGTCCTTCAGGCGCTGCGCCAGCCAGGCGGCGTCGACGCGAATGGCCGTGAGCCGCTGCCCGAACTCGTCATGCAGCTCGCGCGCCAGGCGCATGCGCTCGTCCTCCTGCAGCGACTGCACCTTGTGGCCGAGCAGGCGGCGCTCGGCCTCGGCGGCGTCGAGCGCCTCGCCGAGCGAGCGCAGCGCGGCGGCGATCTGCTCCAGCTCGCCGATCGGCATGGCCGGAATCGAGCGCGCCGCCGCGGTGTCGCCGGACTGGATGCGGCCGATCGCCGCCAGCAGGCCTTCGAGCGGCCGGAACGCCGAGCGCACGTTCCAGCGCATCACCACAAGCATCGCGGCCATGCCCGCGGCCAGCACGCCGAGCAGGCTGACCAGGTAGACCACGGCCTCGCGCCGCTCACTCTCCGGCTGCGCCGCCAGCGTGAGGATCCACCCCGGCTTGCCGGCGCGCGACACCAGCCAGGTGACAGGCTCGAAGGTCTGCCCGGGTCGCAATTGCCGATGCAGGCTCGTCAGCGCCTCGAAGAACGCCGAGCCCGCAGGCGCGGGCAGGCGGCCGACGAGCAGGCGGCCCGTCCCGTCACGCAGCGACAGCGACAGGTGGCGCAGCGGCGTGTCCCGTTCGCGTTCGGTGAGCACGGCCACGAGCTGCGCATCACTGAGCTCCGCGGCGCGCGCCAGCTGCGCCATGGTGGCTGCCAGCGACATCGCCGCACGCACTTCGCCGTCGATGTCCTCGTCGGTGCGGGCCAGGCCGAAGCCCACGGCGGCGGCCAGCGTCAAAGCGGCCACCGCCAGGGCCCGGCGCATCACGCGGCGCGGCAGGTCGAGGGGAACGCGCGGACCGTTGGAACTCATCTCGACGAGCGCTTCGCTGCGCAAGGGCCGGGTACGGTGCATGGCCAATGGTGCCATGCGGTGCCGCACCATCCGCCAAAGAAGAAGACCGCTGCCCAGGAGATAGCAAGGCAGCGGTCCAAATCAGCTTGATGCCGATGATGCGAATTGTGCTCAGGGCTCTGTGGTGTCGACTCCACGGGCAAACCACCAAGACACGCGCGGAGTGTGGCCCTCGCGTCGAACACGCACCAGGGAATGCTTCCCGTTGTGCAACCTCGCTGGCCGGTGGGTGCGTTGCCTTCCCTGACCACAGTCATGTTTCGGTGCAGCGTGAACTTGCTGTCCGCTCATCGACCCGGAGCAATCACATGAACAAGATCATCATGACCGCTGTCCTCGCCTTTGCCGCGGCATCCGCGCTGGTGGCCCAGGCCAGGTAATCAGGCTGCGGCCTCGCCATGACGAAGGCCGCCCGCGGGCGGCCTCCGTCGTTTCAGCAGCGGGTGGTGATCACTTCATCAGCTTGAACACCCACACCGAGCCACCCTGCTCGAGGTAGTTGACCTTCTTGGCGACGTCGCCGCCCCACAGCGGCACCGCGCCGCCCCAGCCGGAGACCACGGCGACGTACTGCTCGCCCTTGTCCTCCCAGGTCACCGGGGGCGCCACCACGCCGGAGCCGGTCTGGAACTTCCAGACGATCTTGCCGGTCTTCGCATCGGCGGCCTGCAGGAAGCCTTCCGGCGTGCCCCACCACACCAGGTTGCCGCCGGTGGTCAGCACGCCACCCCACAGCGGCGCGTTGTTCGGCGCTTCCCAGACGATCTTGCCGCTCTTCGGGTCGATCGCGCGCAGCGCGCCGATCGGGCCGTCGCTGTTGGTCTTGATCGTGAAGCCGGCACCCAGGTAGGCCGCACCCTTCTTGTAGGTGATGGGCTCGTTCCAGATCTCCATGCCCCACTCGTTGGCCGGCACGTAGAACAGCCTGGTCTCCGGCGAGTAGGCCATCGGCATCTGGTTCTTGCCGCCGAGGAAGGACGGTGCCGAGTAGACGACGTTGCCCTTCTTCGCGTCGGCGCCGGCGGTCGGGTCGCCCGGGCGGTTCTCGGGCACGAAGTTCGGCCGGCCGGTCTTCAGGTCGATGCCGGTGGCCCAGGTCACCTTCTTGACGAACGGGAAGGCGTTGAGCAGCTTGCCGGTCTTCGCATCGTTCACGTAGAAGAAGCCGTTGCGGTCGGCCTTGCCGCCGAGGATCTGGCCGCCGTCGTCGTAGGTCACGAACTCGTTGACGCCGTCGAAGTCCCAGCCGTCGTTCGGCGTGTTCTGGTAGTGCCAGACGATCTGGCCGGTCTTCACGTCGATCGCGACGGTGGAGCAGCTGAACAGGTTGTCGCCCTTGCGCAGGTGGCTGTTCCACGGCGCCGGGTTGCCGGTACCGAAGTAGGCCAGGCCGGTCTTGGCGTTGTAGGTACCGCCCAGCCAGGTGGCCGCGCCGCCGGTCTTCCACAGGTCGCCCGGCCAGCTCTTGCCGGTGGTGCCGCTGATGCCGTTGTCCTTCTTGTTGCCGTCCTTGTCGAAGGTGTAGCCCATGTGGCCTTCGACCACCGGGCGCGTCCAGACCATCTGGCCGGTCTTCGGGTTGCGTGCTTCCACGCGACCGACCACGCCGAACTCGCCGCCGGACACGCCGGTCAGCAGCAGCCCGCCGGCGATCAGCGGCGCGGCCGAGGCCGAGTAGCCGGCGGCGTAGTCGTCGATCTTCTCCTTCCAGACCACGTCGCCGGTCTTCTGGTCGAGCGCGACGAGCTGCGCATCGAGCGTGGCGAAGATGACGAGGTTGTCGTAGAGGGCCGCGCCGCGGTTGATCACGTCGCAGCAGGGCATGATGCCGTCGGGCAGGCGGTGCTCGTACTTCCACAGCTTGGCGCCGGTCTTGGCGTCGAGCGCGAAGATGCGCGAGTACGAGGCCGTCACGAACATCTTGCCGTCGTGGATCAGCGGCTGCGACTCCTGGCCGCGCTGCTTCTCGCCGCCGAACGAGAACGACCAGGCCGGCACCAGCTTGCCAATCGTCTGGGCGTTGATCTGCTTCAGCGGCGAATAGCGCTGGCCCTGCTGGCCGATGCCCCAGGAGACGATGTCGCCCGGGGTCTTCGCATCGTCTTCGATCATCTTGTCGGTCACCGCCGACTGGGCACTCATCGTGCCCAGCGCCAGCGCGACCCACACGGTCAACTGATTGATTCGCATCGTGTCTCCTCGAGGGTTTGAGAGGGTTGGGGGCAGCCTCGCCGGCTGCTTCTCCAGACCCTGAGGGGGCAACATGCGTGCCACGCGCATGGAGCACCACCGCAGCGGCGAAACGCTGCCATCGGCGCCCGCGGGCCGCCAGAATCCCAGGGTTTCCCCTGCAAGCTGTCACGGCGCGGAGCAGCCGGCACGCGCCGCGCTGTGACAGCCTAGGGAGCACCGCGGCGGCGCGGCGGTGCCACACTCGCCGCGTTCCGACGACCCGTGAGGACACACCATGGCCACGCTGCGCGACCGCCCCTACACCTGCTTCAACTTCCTCGTCGACCTCGGCGACGGCAACACCGAGGGCCCGCATGCCGGCTTCTCGGAGGTCTGCGGCCTGGGCATGGAAGTGCAGATGATCGAGTACCGCACCGGCAACTCGAGAGAGAACCAGGTGATGAAGATCCCCGGGCTGACGAAGACCAGCGACGTGACGCTCAAGCGCGGCCTGATCGGCTCGCTCAACCTCTACCAGTGGCTGGACCAGATCCGCAACGGCGACCCGAACGCGATGCGCACCGTCACCATCCAGCTGCAGAACGAGGATCACACGGCCATCGTGCAGACCTGGAAGCTGCTGCGCGCACGCATCGTCAAGCACACCAGCGGGCCGCTCAACGCCAAGGGCAACGACGTCGCCATCGAGGAGGTGGTGCTGTCCTGCGAGCGGCTGGAGATCGAGTGAACCCCGCCGAAGCGAGGCCAGTTGCCGGCTGCCACTTCCGCGTCGAGCTCACCGACGGCAACGGCCGCTCGATCGAGATCGCCTGCTCGGAGGTGCTGTTCCCGCCGCTGTCGGCCCGGCCCGATGCGAGCGAGGCGCATGCCGACGAGCACCTGGTGCTGCGCCGCGCGACCAGCGCCGACAGCGCGCTGCACGACTGGTGGGAGAAGACCCGGCGCGGCCGCGCCCCGCAGCGCCGCACGGTGCGCGTGGTGCTGCTCGCGCCTGACCATGAACGTGTGGTCAAGCGCTGGCGCTTCCGCAACGCGCGGCCGGTGACGCTGCACTACGCGCCGCTGAACGCAATGGAGAACTCGCTGGTGATGGAGTCGCTGGCGATCGCCTTCGACGGCGTGGAGATCGACTGACTCGCTAGGGCCTCGTGCCCCTCAGCACCGCCGCCTCGTAGCGCGGGTAGAGGTGCGCCACGTTGCGGGTGTACTCGGTGCCGAAGGCGGCCCAGCCGCGGAACTCGGCCGGCACCTCGGCGCGCAGCACCTCGTTGACCTCGGCGCCCTGCTCGGCGAGCACGCGGAAGCTGCGGTCCAGCCACTGCAGATAGCGCTGCGTTTCGGCCACCGCGCTGGCATCGCTGCGCACCGGTCCGTGGCTGGGCACCAGCGTCTTCAGCGGCAGCGCGGCGAACGCCTGCAGGCTCTGCAGCCACACCCCGAGCTGCGCGTGCGGCGTCGTCGGCACGCGCTGCGCGAACACCAGGCCGCCGGCGAACACCACGCCGCTGGCCTTGTCGATCAGCACCAGGTCGCTGTCAGTGTGGCCGGCGTATTCGCGCAGCATGAGTTCGCGCGTGCCGAGACGAAGGGGCCCGAGCGAGACCGTGCCGCTGGGCAGCACGGCCTCGGTTCCCTTCATCCAGTCGCCGCACAGGCGGTAGAGGTTGTCCTCGTAGGCGCGTGCCTCTCGTGCCATGCCGGCGCGCGTGCTGTCGGTGGCCAGCCGCGGCACGTCGGCGAAGGCCTGGTTGCCGAGGAAGTAGTCGGGGTGCAGGTTGAGGTGGAGCACCTGCACGACGGGTTCGTTGGTCGTCTTCGCGATCAGCGCGCGCAGTTGTTCGCCGTAGCGCTTCGACGGCCCGGTGTTGATCACCAGCACGCCGGCGCCGGTGGCGATGAAGCCGGTGTTGATGATGTTGCAGCCGTTGGCCGGGCTGAAGTCGGCGTTGGCCCCCTCGACGACCCAGACCCCCGGCGCCAGCGAACGCGCACTCAGGGCGTAGTCGAGCCGGGCAAGATCGACCGCTGCCGCGGCGCCGGCGAACGCGGCTGCGAGCACGAGCACGGCGAGGCGTCTCATTCGATGTGGCTGTCGATGCGGTTGCCGTTGTTGTCGCTGCCGACCAGGCGCAGGCCGCCGGCCACGCGGCCGGGGAAGTCGAAGCTGAACACCGGGTTCTCGCTGACCGGCTCGAAGCTGGACAGGCGCAGCAGTTCGCGGCCCTGCGCGTCGCGCACGCTGAGCCGGTTGACGTAGAAGGCCGGGATGCCGCCGACCAGGCCGGTGTCCATCGGGTGCATGACCATCACGCGCAGCCGCGACGCGCCGGGCAGCGAACTCGCCTCCGGCAGCGGGCTGCTGGCGAACAGCTTGCCGCTGGCGCGACCGAGCGTCGCCGCCCAGCTGCCGTCCTTGCGCGTCGCGCCGGCCACGGTGCAGCCGCCACCGGCCGAGTCGACCAGCGTGCCGCCGACGTGCCAGACACCGTCACGCGTCTTCGCCGCGGCGCGCACCGGGCTGGCCTGCTCCAGCTTGAAGCGAAAGCCCACGCTGGCCAGCGCCGCCCGCGGCTCGAACTCCAGCACCTTGCGGATCGGGTTGCGGTCGACGAAGACGACCAGCGTCTCGATCTCCGCCAGCCCGAGCGCCGCGACGCTGATCGGCACGTTCATCGGGTCCTCGGCGAAGGCCGGGCCGCGCACCTTGACACGATCGTCGAACACCACCGGCGCATTGCCGAAGAACTCGCGCCGCAGGTCGGGCCACTGCAGCGAGCGGAACGGATCACCGCCGCTCGGGTCGGCGTGAGCGAGCGGGCTCAGGCCGCTCGTGGCGAGCAGGATCAGGGCGGCACGGCGGCAGAGCATGGCCGGTATCGTGGCGGCGCAGGTGCAGCCACTCCAGTCGGGGCGAACCCGCAGCCGATGCGCCAGAACGAATCAACAGCCTGCGAACGGCCTCTCAAGGAAACGCCGGGCCGCCCCAAGTTTTCTCGACCCCCGCGGGGGGCCGAGCCCGGACGCAAGGGCCCGGCAGGGGCCTTGCGCCTAGCGAGGGCCATCGGGCCTGCAAGCCCGATGGCGGGCTGGGCGCAGCCCGGCCCTGGGGGTGCTCAGAAGTTCATCGTCAGCGCGAGCCTCACCGAGCGTGACTCGATCGGATGGAAGTGGATGTCTTCCACGCCCTGCGCCGGCTCGCCGGGCAGGCGCGAGCTGTAGAAGTAGTCGATCGCCGAGACCTTGCGGTCGGTGAGGTTGAACACCTCCAGTTCGATGCGCGCGTTCGAGCCGATCTTGTAGCCGACGCTCGCGTTGGCCAGCGCCGTCGCCTTCGAGCGCACCGCGTTGTTCTCGATCAGCGGCCGCGGGCCGAAGTAGCGCCACTGCAGCGCGCCGAACCACGGGCCGATGCGGTCGACTGCCAGCGCCAGCGAGGCCACACCCTCGACGGCACCGGGGATGCGATTGCCTTCGGGCGCGCTGTCGCGGAAGCGCGCGCGTGCGAAGGCCAGGTCGGCATCCAGGGTCAGCCAGTCGTCGAGCTTGTAGTAGTTCGCCAGCTCGAAGCCGATGCGCCGGCTCGGCCGGCCCGCCTCGGTGGTGCCGGCGTCGCCGACGAAGACGAGCTCCGAGTCCAGGTCCAGCCCGTACACCGACAGCGCCGTCTGCAGCCCCGGCAGGGGCGAGGTGCGCAGGCCGAGTTCGTAGCCCTTGGAGCGGGCCAGCGGCGTGACCGGCTCGGCCGGGTCTCCGCTCTTCGGGTCGGTGCGGATCACCGTGCCGCGCGCATCGTTGCTGTGGAAGCCGCGGCCGAGGTTGACGTAGAGCTCGCTCTTCGCCCACGGGCCGAAGACGAGGCTCAGCTTGGGGCTGAGCACGCTGGCGCTGCGCTGGCCGGAGTTGGCCGCCAGGTCGCTGCGCACGTCGAAGCGGTAGTGGTCGGCACGCAGGCCGGCGACCGAGCGGAACGTCGGCGTCCAGCGCACCGCGTTCTCGAACCAGGCACCGACACTGGTCTCGACGATGTGGTCACGGCGTACGTCCGACAGCGTCTGCCGCGCACGTGTGTTGAGCAGCGCGTTGTGGATGTTGTCGCTCTGGATCTGCACGCCGGCCTGGTTCTCGCCCTCACGGCCGAACCAGTCCGAAGCCCAGCTGTGGCGGGCGTTCAGCGCCGTCATCGTGCGCCGGTCGGGCTGGGCGAACTGGTCGCCGTCGACCGGGTTGTCGAGGAAGTAGGTGAAGTTGGAGAACAGCTCGAGGTTCCAGTGTGCGATGTAGGCCTGAACCTCGGTGGACGAAGCCTCGCTGCCGCGCCGCCAGGTGCCCGACAGGCTGTAGCGATGGGCCTCGCCACCGTCGGTCGGGTCGATCAGGCCGAAGCGGCCGAGCGTGCCGTCCTGCACCGCGCGCAGCGGAATCTGGTCGGTCGCATTCCATTTGCCGGTGTAGGCCATGCCGGTGAGGTTCCAGCCGTTCGCGGCGTCGCCCTGCGCATAGCGCAGCACGCCGTTGAACTTGCGGAAGTCGTCGGGCCGCTCGAACGGCCCGTCGTTGCGCAGCGCCTCCACGGCATAGAGCAGCGAGCCGCCCATCCACTGCGGCGAGTCCGCCAGCAGCGCGCGCTTGTAGCCGTTCTGGCCGAAGCCGAGCTGGGCGAGGCCGGCATCGAGCCGGTCCGCGTAGGTGATCTCCACCGCGCCGGCCGACGAGAAGTCGCCCTCGGCGGCGTAGTACGGCCCCTTCTTGTAGCGCAGGCCGGTGGCGAGTTCGGGGATGACGAAGTTGAGGTCGGTCCAGCCCTGGCCGTGGCCATGGCTGCGCTGGTTGACCAGCATGCCGTCGACGCTGGTGCGCAGGTCGGTGCCGTGGTCGAGGTTGAAGCCGCGCAGGTAGAACTGGTTGGCCTTGCCCTCGCCGCTGTGCTGGCTGACGACGAGCCCGGGCGCCGCCTCCAGCAGTTCGCCGGGGCGGTAGGCGGTGCGTGCCTCGAGCTGGGCGCGTGTCACGGTGCCGACGTTGGCCGAGTCGGCCACGCCGACCTGGCCGGTCGCGTTGCCGGTGACGATGACCTTCTGCAGTTCCTGCTCGCCGCCGGCATGGGCGGCAATGCACAGTGCAGCGCCGGCCAGCAGCGCGAGCACACGCTGCGGCCGGCGGCACGCGAATGAAAGACGCTTCAAGGAAGTCTCCTCGCCGGACGACGCGCCGCCGCCCGGCCGAATGAACGGGTTCGAGCCGATCCAGCACGCCGCGCAGGCGTGGACCGTGGCCGGATCGAATGAATGGAAGCGGAACGGCGCAGCAGCGCCGGCAGCCTCAGGCCGCGGGTGGGCGCTCGGCGGGTGCAAGCACCACCGAGCGGATCAGCGGCGGCGCGTCGTCGCGACGCGGTTCGCGCTCGAGCGCCAGCGGGCGCGGTGCAGCCGCCGGCAGCAGCTTGTCGAGGTCGCGGGCCTGCGGCAAGGGGTTGGAGGGGGCCGGGTCGTGCCGCTCCTCGTCGAGGTACAGCACGCTCGCATCACCCTCGTCGTGATCGTGGGCGAGGCCGTGTGCGTGGGCATGTTCATGGTCGGTGTCGAGCGGCACGAAGGGCGCAGCGGTCTCCGCCAGGTGGACGTGCGCATGCCCGGCACCCCGCTGCATCGACAGCTCGAAGCCCTGCAGGACAACGACGACGGCCATCAGCGCCAGCACGCCGCGCTTCATGGCCACGCCGAGGCGGCGCGCCAGGGTCGGTGACGGAAGGCGGTGGAGAAGCATCGATGGGCAGGCGTCGTGCACGGGTCGCGGCGAGGTGGCAGGGTGACTACGCGCAGATGCCGCCGCCGGATGCGAAGTCAGGCACCGCCCGCAGTCTGTCACGAAGCCGCCCTAGACTAGCCGCCCATGATGACACCTGTACTGCGCCTCGCCGCCGTGACGCTGCTCGCCGCCGCGGCAGGTCCCGCATCGGCCCACTCCGCCGAAGGCCTCGGCGGTGGCTTCGCGGCCGGCTTCATGCATCCGCTGCTCGGCTGGGACCACGTCGCCGCGATGGTCGCCGTCGGCCTGTGGGGTGCCTTCCTCGGCCGGCCGGCGATCTGGCTGCTGCCCGTCGTCTTCCCGCTGGTGATGACGGTGGGCGGCGCGCTGGGTGTGCTCGGCGTGCCGCTGCCGGCGGTGGAACTCGGCATCGCGCTGTCGGCGGTGCTGCTCGGCGCCGCTGTCGCCTTCGCGCTGCGCCCGCCGCTGTGGCTGGCGGGCGTGCTGGTCGGCGTGTTCGCCATCTTCCACGGCCACGCGCATGGCACCGAACTGCCCGAGGCCGCCCACCCGCTGGTCTACAGCCTGGGCTTCGTGATCGCCACCGGCTTGCTGCACCTGGCCGGCATCGCCATCGGCGAGGCGGTGCGCTGGCGCCATGGCCGCACGCTGGTGCGCGTGGCCGGTGGCCTGATCGCCGCGGTCGGGCTGGTGTTCGTCAAGGGCTCGCTTTGAGGGGTGCGAGGGGCGCGGGCGGTCTGCTGACGCTGGCCCTGCTCGCTCTGCCCGCCACGGCCTCGGCCCACGGCGCGGTCAAGGGCATCGGCGCGTTCTATGGCGGGCTGCAGCATCCCTTGCTCAACCCGGCGCAACTGATCGCGCTGCTGCTGCTCGGCCTGGCCTTCGGGCAGCGCGGCGTGGCGGCCAGCCTGCGTGCCCTGGCCGCGCTGGCGCTTGCCCTTGCGCTGGGCCTGCTGGCCAGCGCCAACCTGCCTGCGCTGCCCACCGACACCCCCCTGCTCGTGCTCGCGGCACTGCTCGGCCTGCTCGTCGCCGCGGCATGGCGCGCGCCCGAGGCGGTGTTCGTCGCCTTCGCCGCGCTGCTCGGGCTGGGCATCGGCCTGGGCTCGGTGATCGACGCGGCACCCGGCGGCGGCGCGACGGTGATGCGCCTGGGCAACTGGATCGGCGCGACGCTGTGCGCCGCCTGCGTCGGCGGCTTCGCCGACAGCGCGAAGAGCGGCTGGCCGGCGATCGTCCTGCGCGTGATCGCCTCCTGGCTGACAGCCGGCGCGCTGCTCGCGCTCGCGCTGGCGATCTCACGCTGACGAAGACGCTGCTGCCGATGCGCCACGCCAGTTCCGGCCGGGGCGCGATGTGGCCGTCCGAGGTGGGCGCGGCGAGCAGACACGGCGGCGTCGGCCTCCGCTTCGCGACGTTGCAGGGCAAGGCCGGGCGATGAAGGAAAATCGGTGGCCGCCCCGCCGACCCCGATGTTCAGCGACCTGATCACCCCGCCGCCCGCCGCCCAGGCCGATGCCCTGGAGCGCTTCACCCGCCTGCTGCACACGGCCTGGGCCGACGGCAGCTTCGTGTCGCTGCTGCTGAGCCGGCACATCGGCGCCGACGAACAGCTGGAGCGGCTGACGGTGCGCGAGCTGCACCTGCGTGGCGAGCGCCAGCTGTCTTTCCTGTGGCGCTACCGGACGCGGGACGTCACCAAGAACCATCCGGGCGCCGAGGGCCTGGCGCAGATCGCCGCCCTGCTGGGCCGCGAGTTCCAGAACGCCCACCTGCACACGCGCTCGCAGGAGGTCCAGCTCGCCTTCAGCCGCAAGGGCAAGCCCAGCCTGCGCACGGCGCGGGCCGCCGCCCCACTCACCGTCGAGCCGGCCGCGCACGACAAGCCCAAGCAGCGTCCGCTGGCACTGGACACGGCGTTCTGGCTCGACCTGGGCGTGACCCACGAGGTGCGGGGCGAACGCCAGCTGGTGCCGGCGATGTCGCGCAAGTGGAAGCAGATCAACAAGTTCATCGAGGTGCTGGGCGCGGCGCTGGGCAGCAGCCCGCTGGCCGACCGCCGCGAGGTGCACGTGACCGACTTCGGCTCGGGCAAGGGCTACCTGACCTTCGCGATGCACGAGTGGCTGCGCAGCCAGGGCAAGGCGCCTCAGGTCACCGGCGTCGAGCTGCGCGCCGACATGGTCGCGCTGTGCAATGCAGCCGCGGCGCGGCACGGCCTGAGCGGCCTGCGCTTCGACCAGGGCGACGTGCGCAGCTACACGCCGACCCGGCTGGACGTGATGATCGCGCTGCACGCCTGCGACACCGCCACCGACCATGCCATCCACCTCGGGCTGCGCGCCGGCGCCTCGATCATCATGTGCTCGCCGTGCTGCCACAAGCAGATCCGGCCGCAGATGCAGACCCCGCCGCTGCTGCGTCCGATGCTGCAGCATGGCATCCACCTCGGCCAGGAGGCCGAGATGGTGACCGACTCGCTGCGCGCGCTGCTGCTCGAGGTGCAAGGCTACGAGACGCAGGTGTTCGAGTTCGTGGCGCTGGAGCACACCAGCAAGAACAAGATGATCCTGGCGGTGCGCAAGAGCGGCGCCGCGCTGGCGGCCGCCGAGCAGCGCCGGCCCGAACTGCTGGCGCAGATCGCCGAGATCAAGCGCTTCTACGGGCTGCGCGAGCACTGCCTGGAGAGCCTGATCGACGGCGACGCCCGCGCTGCGCACGCAAACGCGGGCGTCGCCCCTACCAGGACGCCGGATCCAGCCGGTAGCAGCGCCTGAGCTGCTCGTACAGCGCCGGCCGCTCGGCGGCCAGCGCCGCGGGCCGCTCGAAGAACAGTTCGCTGGTGACGGCGAAGAACTCGGCCGGGCTGGTGGCGGCGTAGGCATCGACGATGCCGGGCTCCTCCGCGCGAGCCAGCCGGGCTTGCAGCAGGTCGAACTCGGCGCCCATCACCCGCGCCCAGACCTGCTGAATCGCGCCGCGGCCCACATACGGCGCCCCGTTGGCCGCACCGCGGTCCTGGTCGAGCTGGTGCGCGAACTCGTGCACGACGACGTTGGCGCCGTCGTGCGGATCGGCCGCGCCGTCCAGCACCGCGTCCCAGGCGAGGATGACCTGGCCGCGCTCCCAGCTCTGCCCGGCCAGCACGTCGCGGCCTTCGTGCACCACCCCGCCGGCGCCTGTCGCGCTGCGCGGCGCGACGAAGTGACCCGGGTAGACCAGCACCTCGCGCAGGTTGCCGAACGAGCCGCCGCGCCCGAGCAGCAGCAGCGCCGCCTGCGCGGCGATGGTGACGCGCATCTCGTCGTCGAGCACCAAGCCGGCGCAGCCGATGAACGGCACCTCGGCCAGCAGCACCTGGATGTGCTTCTTCAGGTGCAACTGATGAGCCGCCGGCAGCTCGCGCACCAGCGGCACGCGGCGGCGCAGGATGTCGCGCCACGCAGCGGGGAACGGTCGCCGGGCGATGCGCTGCCGGCGCCACAGCCGGGCCAGCGTCGGGCCGGCCAGCGCGCCGCCGATCAGCGCGGCGGCGAGGAGAAGCACCCCGAAGGCGATGACGATACTCATCGCCCCATGTGGGCGGGGCTCAGGCCGAATTCAAGCCGGCGGACAGCCTCGATGTGCTCAGAAGCGTGCGCAGACGCCCGATGACTCCGGCAGCGCCGAGCCTTCCTTCTTCTGCACCAGCGCCACGCCGTTCTTCACGGCGACGATCTCGGCGACGATGGAGACGGCGATCTCCGCCGGCGTCTTGCTGCCCAGGTCCAGGCCGATCGGGCCGTGCAGGCGGTCGATCTCGGCCGGGCTGAGGTCGAACAGCGCCAGCCGCTGCTTGCGCGCCGCCGTGTTGCTGCGCGAGCCGAGCGCGCCGACGTAGAAGGCCGGCGACTTCAGCGCCTCGAGCAGCACCATGTCGTCGAGCTTGGGGTCGTGCGTGACCGCGACCACCGCGCTGTGCGGGTCGAGCTGCAGCTCGAGCACCAGGTCGTCGGGCATGGCCTTGCTGAACGTCGTGTTCGGGATGTCCCAGGTGAGGTGGTACTCCTCGCGCGGGTCGCAGCAGATCACCTCGAAGTCCAGCGCCAGCGCCATCTGCGCGACGGCACGCGAGAGTTGCCCGGCGCCGATGATCAGCAGCCGCCAGCGCGGGCCGAACAGTGCGCGCAACTGCTTGCCGTCGAACTGGAACAGCTCGCCGCGCGAGGCCGGCTCGATGGCGACGACACCGGTCTCCAGGTTCAGCGTGCGGGCGACCAGTTCGTGGCGCGCGGTGCGGTTCAGGATCTCGTCGACCCAGGCGGTGTCGGTCAGCGGCTCCTGCACCAGGCGCAGGTTGCCGCCGCAGGGCAGGCCGAAACGTGCCGCCTCTTCCTTGCTGACGCCGTAGGTGATCAGCGAAGGCTTGCCGACCCGCTCGCCCTTGCGCACACGGTCGATCAGGTCGTCCTCGACGCAGCCGCCGGAAACGGAGCCGACCACCAGGCCGTCGCCGCGCATCGCCAGCAGTGCGCCGGGCGGGCGCGGCGCCGAGCCCCAGGTCTCGATGACGGTGACCAGCCACACCGGCTGCCCCTGCGCGTGCCACTCGCGCGCCTGCTGCAGCACCTGGAGATCGAGACTGTCCATGTTCCTGTCCTCTATCGAGTCAGCAGCCAGATGGCGGCGATGACCACCACCGCGCCGACGATCCACCACACCATCTTGTTGCCGCCCGCGGCCGGCACCGGTGCAGCCTCGGCCACCGCACCCTCGGCGGGCTTGAGCGCCGCCTCGAAGGCGGTGAAGAAGTCCTCGGCGATCTTGCCGGCGGCGGCGTCGATCAGCCGTGAACCCACCTGTGCCATCTTGCCGCCCACCTGGGCACGGGCAATGTAGCTGAGCTTGGTTCCCCCTGCTTCGGGTGCGAGTTGCACCTCGGCCGAGCCCTTGCCGAAGCCGGCCACGCCGCCCTGGCCGTCGAAGTTGATCGTGTAGCTGTTCGGCGCCTGGATGTCGGTCATCTTCAGGTTGCCCTTGAACTTGGCACTGACCGGGCCGACACGCACCGCCACCAGCGCCTGGAAGGCATCGTCACCGGTGCGTTCGAGCGACTCGCAGCCAGCGATGCAGGCCTTGAGGATCTCGGGGTTGTTGAGCGCGGCCCAGGTGGTGTCGACCGGGGCCGGAATGAGACGTTCGCCTTTGAGTTCCATGGGTTCTTCAGTGCAGCAATGTGGAGGGATTCAGGGCCGGCTTCTGCAAGGCGCCGGCCAGGTCGGCCAGGCTCGCCAGGTTGTGCACCGGCAGGAAACGGTCGACGTGGGCGAGCAGCGTGCGGATGCCGGCGGCGCGCGGCTGGAAGCCTTCGAAGCGCAGCAGCGGGTTGAGCCAGACGAGTTGGTGGGCCATGCGGTGCAGCTGGCCGGCAGCGCGCGCGAGCTGGCCGTCATCGTCGCGCTCCAGCCCATCGCTGACCAGCAGCACCGCGGCGTTGCCGCCGAGCACGCGGCGCGCCCAGTGGCGGTTGAAGTGATCGAGGCTGCTGGCAATGCGCGTGCCGCCCTTCCAGTCGTGCACCTGCGCATCGGCCATCTTCAGCGCAACGTCGGGGTCGCGGTGGCGCAGGCAGCGCGTGATGTTGCTCAGCCGCGTGCCGAAGGTGAAGGTGTGCACCTTCAGGTGCCGGCGCGTCAGGCCGTGCACGTAGTGCAGGAACAGGCGCGAGTAGCGGTCCATCGAGCCGGAGATGTCGAGCAGCACGACGATCGGTGGCAGTTCCATGCGTGCATGGGTGAAGGCCGGCGTCAGCGTGTGCGGCTGACGCGCCATGCCCTGCAACGTGCGGCGCAGGTCCAGCGTGCCGCGCGGCCCGGCCTCGTGGCGGCGGCGCCTGA
>NZ_CALRZC010000044.1:0-45798 GCF_943372545.1 Variovorax sp. YR752
CACCATCAGCACCGTGCAGTACGCGAGCGCGATGCCGTAGTCGCCATTGCCGACGCGGCCGATGATGTAGGTGGTGGCCAGTTCGTTCTCGGCCGTGACCAGAAAGATCACGGCGCTCACCGTCGTCATCGCGCGCACGAAGCTGTAGACCAGCGCGGCCACCAGCGCCGGCTTGAGCAGCGGCAGCACCACCTTGAACAAGGTCTGCGAGGTCGAGGCGCGCAGCATCAGCGAGGCTTCGTCGAGCGAGCGGTCGAGCTGCTTGAAGGCCGCCGTGCCCGCCCGCACGCCCACCGGCAAATTGCGGAACATGAAGCACAGCACGATGATGAGCCCGGTGCCCGTGAGCTCGAACGGCGGCACGTTGAAGGCCAGGATGTAGCTCACGCCGAGCACCGTGCCCGGAATCGCAAAGGCCAGCAGCGCGCCGAATTCGAAGAGGCCCTGCCCCTTGAACTCGTTGCGCGCCAGCAGCCACGCAATCAGCAAACCGAGCGCGGCGGTGATCGGCGCCGAGATGCCCGCGAGCTTCAGCGTGGTGATCAGCGAGTTCCACGCGGTGCCGGCCCACACCAGTCCGAACTGGCCCCACTCGAGCGCGAAGGCGCTCTTGAAGTGGTTGAGCGTAAAGCTGTAGTCGCGCCCCCAGGTCTGCACGAAGCCGCCCGCGAAGGCGAACAGGTAGACCACGGCGGTGAACGCGATCCACGGCAGCGCGATGCACTGGATGGTGCGGCGCACGCCGTCGGGCAGCGCCATTGCGATGCCGGCGTCGCCCTTGCCGCTCACGGTCGTGTAGTTCTGCTTGCCGAGCAGCCCACGCTGCAGCGCGAACACGCCGAGCGCGAACAGCGTGAGCACCCAGGCCAGCGAGGCGGCGCGGCCCTGGTCGTACTGCGCGCCGACGATGGCAAAGAAGATGTCGGTCGACAGCACCGAGAACTGGCCGCCCACCACCACCGGGTTGCCGAAGTCGGCCATGCTCTCGATGAAGCCGACCAGGAAGGCGTTGGCCAGCCCGGGCTTGAGCAGCGGCAGCGTGACGGTGAAGAAGGCGCGGCGCCGGTCGGCGCGCAGCATCTGCGCGGCCTCTTCGAGGCTGGGCGCGATGCCCTGCACCACGCCGCGCATGATCATGAAGGCAATGGGTGTGAAGGCGAACAGCTGCGCCACCAGCACGCCCGGCATGCCGTAGAACCAGCGCGTGGGTTCGATGCCGAACACGCTTTCGAGCACCTGGTTGACGATGCCCGCACGGCCGAACAGCAGGATCAGGCCGAGGCCGACAACGAACGGCGGCGTGATGATCGGCAGCAGTGCCAGCACCCGCAGCACACCCTGTCCGCGCCGGTTGCCGCGCTCGGCCATCAGCGCCATCAGCGTGCCCAGGAAGGTGGTGCCGGCTGCGGTGAGCAGCGCCAGCACCAGCGTGTTCCACGCCACGCCGCAGCGCACGCCGCCCGCCAGGCAACCCAGGCCCCAGATGCGCTCGGTGAACACGCGCGCCGCAAAGGCCGTGATCGACCACTGCCCGTCTTCGTTGAAGAACGCACCCGACAGCGCACGGCTCACCGGGTAGGCGATGAACAGCGCCATCAGCACACCGCAGCCGACCACCGCCGCAGAGACGAAGAGGTCGCCCTTGAACAGGCCAAGACGTGCGATGCCGAAGGCCGCGAGCAGCACCAGCGCCGTGAGCGCCACGAAGCCGCCCGCGCCGATGCCGAACTGGTTGACGGCCAGCTCGCCGAACTGCGTGTGGAGGGCCGCAACGCTCCAGCCGCGCGCGCCGATGGTGAAGCCCGCCACGGCCAGGCCGATGGCGCCGATCGCGCCGCCCGCCAGCAGCCAGCGCCCCTGCGCCTTGCCGGCCGGCAAGGCCGCGCCGACGGCACACAGCAGCAAACCGGCCAGCCCGATGAAGAGCCAGCTGCGGCCCTGCGTGGCCGCCTGCATCAGCCCGTTGGCGCCCTCCGCACTGCCGAAGACCTGCGGAACGGCTTCGTACCAGGTCGCGTCCTGGATCGCATACCAGGGCAGCACGAGGTAGGCCGCAAAGCCCAGCGCGACCCAGGCCCAGATCCAGCGCCGTGCGCGCCGGGCGGCCGCGAGAGACGCCGGGTTGACCGGCGCGCCTTCGTTGGAACGCGCTTCCACTTAGCGCGGCAGCGAATTGACGTCTTTTTCCCAGCGCGCGATCAGGCGGCGGCGCTCGGCGCTGGCGCCGTACTTGGCGTAGTCGTAGTTGATGAACTTGATCTTCTTGAAGTCAGGAATGCGCGGGTCGAGCTTGGCGGTCGCGTTGCTCGGCAGCTGGAACTGCTTGTTGGCGGCACCCAGCTCCTGCGCGGCGGGCGTGAGCGCCCATTCGTAGAACTTCTTGGCGGCGTCGAGGTTGCGCGCGCCCTTGATGACGCTCATGGAGCCGATCTCGGCGCCGGTGCCGTCGCTCGGCGTGATGGTCTCGACCGGGAAGCCCTGCATCTTCTCGCCCGGGCCGTCGTGCACGAAGCTGATGGAGATCGCGGTTTCGCCGCGCGCCACCGCCTTGATCGGGCCGGTGCCCGAGCGGGTGTACTGGCCGACGTTCTTGTGCAGCGCCTTGAGGTAGTCGAAGGCCTTGTCC
The DNA here is from genome assembly GCF_943372545.1 of Variovorax sp. YR752. Lineage (NCBI taxonomy): Bacteria > Pseudomonadati > Pseudomonadota > Betaproteobacteria > Burkholderiales > Comamonadaceae > Variovorax > Variovorax sp. YR752. The sequence goes on from NZ_CALRZC010000044.1 coordinate 2,627, forward strand.
TCGCCCATGAGCTGCACCAGCGTGGCGATCATGGTGTAGGCCGTGCCGCTCGATGCGGGGTTGGCCACCTGGATGTCGCCCTTGTACTCGGGCTTGAGCAGGTCGGCCCAGGTCTTGGGCACGGGCAGCTTCTTCTTGGCCAGCAGCTCCGGGTTGTAGCCGAAGCCCAGCGGGCCCGAGTAGATGCCCACGGTCTTGTAGCCCGACTGCTTGGCCTGCTGCTGCGCCCAGGGGTGCAGCTGCGGCAGCGTGGGCGACTTGTATTCGAGCGTGAGCCCCTGCTCGGCCGCCTGCAGGTGCGGGTCGCCCGTGCCGCCGAACCAGACGTCGGTCTTGGGGTTGTCCTTCTCGGCGATGAGCTGTGCCAGCGCCTCGCCCGAGCCCTTGAGCGCCATGTTGATGCGCACGCCCGTGGTGCGGGCGTAGACGGTGGAGATCACGTTGCACCACTCGGCCTGCACCGAGCAGATGACGTTGACGGTTTGCGCCGACGCGGCGGCCGACAGACCCAGCAGCGCGGCTGCCGTGAAAAGCTTCTTCATTTGGTATTCCCCTGCATCGGCCATAAAAAAAAGGCCTTGCGGCCTTGGGTCAGCGTAGCTTTAGTACAGGTGTGCCGAATCGGTAGAAGTACCATCGCGACTGGCACACGGCCTGCTCTGCATCCAGACAAAAGGAAAGTTTTCTCATGAGCTTCGATCTCGTTCTGTTCGGCGGTACTGGCGACCTTGCGTGGCGCAAACTGATGCCCGCTTTGTTCCAGGCCTTCAGGCACGGCAGCCTGCCGCAGGACGGACGCATCGTCGGCGTGGCACGCGACGACCTGTCGGACGACCAGTACCGCGAGCTGATCCAGTCGCGCTTCAGCGCCGTCGAAGGCGCCAAGCGCCCCTCCCCTGAAGAATTCAAGAAGTTCGCCTCCATGCTGCACTATCTGCGCATGGACCTGTCCAAGCCCGCCGACTACGCCAGCCTGGCCGACCTCCTCAAGCAGCGCGACGCCAAGACGGTCGTGATGTACGTGGCCACGGCGCCCGCGCTCTTCACCCAGGTCGTCGAACAGATCGCCGCCGCCGGCCTGAACGGCCCGCGCACCCGCATCGTGCTCGAAAAGCCGCTGGGCCACGACCTCGCCTCCAACCGCGCGATCAACGCCGCGGTGGGCAAGGTGCTCGAGGAAAAGCAGGTCTTTCGCATCGACCACTACCTGGGCAAGCCTTCGGTGCAGAACCTGTTCGCGATGCGCTTCGGCAACGCGCTGTTCGAGCCCATCTGGCGCCGCGAGCACATCGCCAACATCCAGATCACCATGGCCGAGGACCTCGGCGTGGAAAAGCGCGGCGCTTTCTACGACCAGACCGGTGCGCTGCGCGACATGGTGCAGAACCACGCGCTGCAGCTGCTGTGCGCCGTGGCCATGGAGCCGCCGATCAACGCGCATGCCGACGCCATCCGCGACGAAAAACTCAAGGTGCTGCGCGCGCTCAAGCCCTGGACGCCCGAAACGCTCGGCCTGCACGCGGTGCGCGGCCAGTACACGGCCGGCACGGCCTACGGCGAGCGGGTGCAGGGCTACCGCGACGAGCCGGGCGTGAACCCCGACAGCCGCACCGAGACCTTCGTGGCGCTGCGCACCGAGATCGCCAACTGGCGCTGGGCCGGCGTGCCCTTCTACATCCGTACCGGCAAGCGGCTGGCCTCGCGCGACGCGCGCATCGAGGTCAACTTCCGCCCGACGCCGCACGCGATCTACCGCGCGCCCGCGGGCAACGTCAACAAGCTGGTGATCAACCTGCAGCCGAAGGACGGCCTGGAACTTCACATGCTCGCGCAGGCCCAGGACAACCGCCAGCGCGGCGGCAACGGCCACGCCAGCGCCGCGCAGCTGGCGCCGGTGCAGCTCGACCTCGATTTCGACAAGCGCTTCGGCGCCGAGCGCGTGGGCGCCTACGAACGCCTGCTGCTCGACGTGATCGACGGCCGCCTCAACCTGTTCGTGCGCAGCGACGAGCAGGAAGAAGCCTGGCGCTGGGTCGAGCCGCTCATCGATTCCTGGGAATCCGACGGCGGCCCGCGCCCTTATGCGGCCGGCACCTGGGGCCCCAGCGCATCGAGCGCCATGATCGCGCGCGACGGCTTCGCCTGGGGCGAAGAGCAGTAACGCAGCAGCAAGGCTGCGCGGCCTTCCTTCAGCCGAACTGAAGGCAGCGCATGCCGAGCGTGCCCGACTGGAAGCCTTCGTAGACAGTCTTCGCACGCTCGCCCGGCGCCGCAGCGCCCAGGGCATACAGGAAGGGGAAGTAGTGGTCCGGCGTGGCCACGGCGGTCGACGCCCCTTCGAGTTTCTCGTAGCCGATGAGCGCGCGGTCGTCCCGGCCGGCCAGCGCGGCCTTCACCGCATCGTCGAAAGACTGCGCCCACGGGCGGCTCGCCTTCGGCCCGTCGGGCGTGCCGCGGTCGGTGGCGCGCAGGTTGTGCACCACGTTGCCGCTGCCCATCACGAGCACGCCCTGGTCGCGCAAGGCCGCCAGGTCGCGACCCACCGCATGATGGAACGCCGCCGGCTTGTCGTAGTCGATGCTGAGCTGGAAGACCGGCACGTCGGCCTTCGGGTACAGGTGCTTCAGCACGCTCCAGGTGCCGTGGTCCAGCCCCCACTGTTCGGTCGCGATCACCGGCGTCTGCTTGACGGCACCGATCGCTTCACGCGCGAGCGCGGGATGGCCGGCCGCGGGGTACTCGATGTCGAACAGCGCCTGCGGAAAACCACCGAAATCGTGGATCGTCTTGGGCCGGGTCTGCACCGTGACGCCGGTCGCGCCCTGGCTGAGCCAATGCGCCGACACGCTGAGGATCGCCGTGGGGCGCGGCAGCTCGCGCCCCCAGGCAGCAAGCCGGCGCGTGAAGGCGTTGTCCGCGAGCGCATTCATCGGCGAGCCGTGGCCGATGAAGATCACGGGCATGCGGCGCGCGGGTGCTGCGCCGGCCGCGTGCGCGATCTCGGTCATCGACGCCAGCGCGCCGGTCGCGCCCAGCGCCGAGCCCATGAGAAAGCCGCGGCGGCCGAGCAGGCGGGCCGCCAATGAGGAAGGGATCGTCGGAGGTGTCATGGTTTCGTTCGGGACAAGCGCCGGACTCTGCCTCATCTCTCGCTGCGCCGCAGTGCCTTTACGCACACTTCGGCCGCGCACCTTCCGCTTCGGTGACGTACGGTCAGATCCGCCCTTCCTCCACGGCGTGGCAGGCCACCTGCACGCCCTTCAGGCTCATCAGAGACGGCCGCTCCGACGAGCAGCGCGCATTGGCATGCGGACAGCGCGGATGAAAGGCGCAGCCCGTCGGCGGGTTCAGCGGATTCGGCACTTCGCCCTGCACCGGCGTGCGCGCACGGCCGGTGTGCTTCATCTGCGGGATCGCGTCGAGCAGCATGCGGGTGTACGGGTGCTGCGGCTCGGCGAAGAGCTTCTGCTTGTCCGCCACCTCGACCAGCCGGCCCAGGTACATCACGCCGACCTGGTCGGCCACGTGACGCACCACCGCGAGGTTGTGCGAGATGAAGAGGTACGTCAGGCCCTGCTCGCGCTGCAGGTCCTTCATGATGTTGAGCACCTGCGCCTGCACGCTCACGTCGAGCGCCGAGGTGGGCTCGTCGCACACCAGGAACTCGGGCTGCGTGGCGAGCGCGCGGGCAATCGAGATGCGCTGGCGCTGTCCGCCCGAGAACTGGTGCGGATACTTGCTCATGTCCAGCGGCGAGAGGCCGACCGACTGCAGCAGCTCGCCCACGCGCTGGCGCAGCGCGTCCTTGTCACTCAGGATGCCGTGCTCGCGCAGCGGCTCGCCGATGATGTCTTCGACGATCCAGCGCGGGTTGAGGCTCGCGTAGGGGTCCTGGAAGATCATCTGGATGCGGCGGCGCAGGGTGCGGCCTTCGGGCGTCTTGAACGCGGCGTGCGCGTCCTGCCCGTCGAACTGCAGGCCGCCGCGGGTCGGCGCATACAGGCCGACCAGCAGCCGCGCGACGGTGCTCTTGCCGCAGCCCGATTCACCGACCAGCGCGAGCGTCTTGCCGCGCTCGATCGAAAAGCTCACGCCGTCGACCGCATGCAGCAGCACGCGCGGCTTGCGTTCGAGCACGCGATTGAGCCAGGGCGGCGACACGTCGAAGGTGCGCGCGAGGTCGTGCGCGACCACGAGCGGCTCACCCGTGGCGGCCGCGGTCGTGGCGGTGCGGGGTTCGGTCACGGCGCTCATCGGGTCACCTCCGCGAGGGGTTCGGCCGCTTCGGGCGCGGCGCGCTCGCCCGCCGCCAGGGCGTCATGGTGTTGCGCAGCGATCTCGGCCTGTCCCGCATGCGGGTCGGCGGCGTCGTGCAGCCAGCAGGCGGCGCGCGTGGCGCCCGCGTGCATGAGCTCGGGCCGTTCGGTCAGGCAGCGCGCAAAGGTGCGCGGGCAGCGGGGGTTGTAGGCACAGCCGGTCGGGATGGCGTTGAGCCGCGGCATCGCGCCGTCGATCTGGTTGAGCCGTTCGCGGTCGACCGTCATGTCGGGAATCGACGCCATCAGGCCCGAGGTGTAGGGATGCGCGGGTTGGTGGATCACTTCGTGCACCGGACCGATCTCGGCGATGCGGCCCGCATACATCACGGCCACGCGGTCGCAGGTCTCGGCGATCACGCCCATGTCGTGCGTGATGAGCATCACCGCCGCGCCACGGTCTTTGCAGATCTGCTTGAGCAGCTGGATGATCTGCGCCTGGATCGACACGTCGAGCGCGGTGGTCGGCTCGTCGGCCACGATGAGCTTGGGCTCGGCTGCGAGCGCGAGCGCAATCACCACGCGCTGGCGCATGCCGCCCGAGAACTGGTGCGGAAAGTGGTCGATGCGCTGTTCGGCGGCGGGAATGCCGGTGTCCTGCAGCAGGCCGATGGCACGCTTGCGCGCTTCCGATTCGGTCACCGGCAGGTGGGTGCGGATGGTCTCGATGAGCTGGCGGCCCACCGTGTACAGCGGGTTCAGCGAGGTCAGCGGATCTTGAAAGATCGCGCCGATCTTGCGGCCGCGGATGGGGCGCATCGCATCGAAGCCGAGGTTGTCGATGCGTTGGCCTTCGAGCAGGATCTCGCCGCTGGCCACGCGGCCCGGCGGTTCGAGCAGGCCGATGATGGCCGCGCCCGTGAGCGACTTGCCCGCACCCGATTCGCCCACCACGCCGAGGATTTCTCCGGGCGCGATGTCGAAGGAAATGCGGTCGATCGCGCGCAGCGTGCCGCGGCGGTGCGGAAATTCGACGACGAGGTCTTTGACCTGGAGCAGCGTCATGGGGCGTTGTCCTTTTCTGTTCAGCGCAAGCGCGGATTGAGCGCGTCGCGCAGCCAGTCGCCGAGCAGGTTCACGCTGAGTGCAATGAGCACCAGCATCAGGCCCGGGAACACCGTGATCCACCATTCGCCCGAGAACAGGTACTGGTTGCCGATGCTGATGAGCGTGCCCAGCGAGGGCGAGGTCGGCGGCACGCCGACGCCCAGGAACGACAGCGTGGCCTCGGTGATGATCGCGGTCGCGACCTGGATGGTGGCCAGCACCATCACCGGCCCCATCACGTTGGGCAGCACGTGGCGCAGCATGATGCGCAGCGGCGCCACGCCGGTGACGCGCGCGGCCTGCACGTACTCCTTGTTGCGCTCCACCAGCGTGGAGCCGCGCACGGTGCGCGCGTACTGCACCCAGCCTGTGAGCGAGATCGAAATGATCAGCACGCCGAACGCCAGCGACTCGTGCGCGCTCGGAAAGAGCGCACGGCCGACGCCGGCGATGAGCAGCGCGACCAGGATCGGCGGGAACGACAGCATCACGTCGCACACGCGCATGAGGAAGGAGTCGAGCCAGCCGCCGAAGAAGCCGGCCAGCAGGCCGAGCACCACGCCGACCACGACCGACAGCACCACCGACACCACGCCGACGATCAGCGAGATGCGCGCGCCGTAGATCACGGCCGAAAGAATGTCGCGGCCCTGGTCGTCGGTGCCGAGCAGGTATTTGGAGGAGCCTTCAGCGCTCCAGGCCGGCGGCAGGCGGGCGTCGCCGAGTTCGAGGGTGGCGAGGTCAAAAGGATTGTGCGGCGACACCCATCCGGCGAACACCGAACAGAAGACGCACACCAGCGCAATGACGGCGGCAGCGATCGCCACCGGCGAGGTGCGGAAGCTGTAGCCGACATCGCTGTCGAGCCAGCGGGCAAGGGTTTTTTTCATCGTGAGGCAAAAAAGAATGGGCCCGCAATAAGCGGGCCCATGGTCGGGCCGCTCAGGCAGCGGCCCACGGTCGACTTACTTGATGCTCATCCACTTGAAGTACATGAAGTTGTCGGCCAGTTGCACCAGCTCGACCTTCTTGCTCACGCCCCAGGCCAGCGACTGCTGATGCAGCGGCAGGTGGCCGATGTCGTCGGAATGGACCTTGAAGGCTTCCTTGATCATCTCGTTGCGCTTGCCCTTGTCCGACTCGGACTGGATCTTCTTGGTCAGCTCGTCCAGCTTGGGGTTGCAGTAGGCGCCCAGGTTGAACTGGCCCGTGCCCTTGTCGTCGGGGCACGAGGTGAGCGAGCTCAGTGCGTTGTGCGAGTCGTAGGTGGTCGGGGTCCAGCCCAGCATGTAGAAGCTGGTGTCGCGGCGCAGGATCTTCGGGAAGTAGGTGCCCTTGGTCTCGGCCACGAGGTTGATCTTCACGCCGATCTTCGCCAGGTTGGCGGCCACGCTCTGGCAGATCTGGCCGTCGTTGACGTAGCGGTCGTTCGGACAGTTCATCGAGACTTCGAAGCCGCTCGGGTAGCCGGCTTCGGTCAGCAGCTTCTTGGCGGCATCGACGTCGAAGGGCAAGCGCTTGTCCTGGTCGGCGGTCCAGCCGTTGATGCCCGGGCCGACGAGCAGCGCGGTGGGCTTGGAGGCGCCGCGCATCACGGTGCGCTGGATGCCGGCGATGTCGATGGCCTGGTAGAAGGCCTGGCGCACGCGCTTGTCCTTGAACGGGTTCTTGCCCTTCACGTTCGAGTACTGCAGCTCGTCGCGCTTCTGGTCCATGCCCAGGAAGATGGTGCGCATCTCGGGGCCGGTGATGACGCGGGCGTTGGGCGCGGCGTTGATGCGCGCGATGTCCTGCACGGGCACGGGCTCCATCACGTCGACTTCGCCGGAGACCAGAGCGGCCACGCGGGTCGCGGGGTTGGCGATGGGCGTGAACACGATCTCCTGCGCGTTGCCGTCGATCTTGCCCCAGTAGGTGCCGTTGCGCGTGAACACGGTGCGCACGTTGGGCTGGCGCTCGCGCACGCGGAACGGGCCGGTGCCGTTGGCCTTGAACGAGGCGGTGTTCTCGATGCCCTTGCGGCGGTCGACGGGCTTGGTGGCCTGGTTTTCCTCGCACCACTTCTTGCTCATGATCATGGTGAGCGAGATCACGTCGGGCAGGATCGGGAACGGGCCGTTGGTTTCGATTTCGACGGCGAGGTCGCCGACCTTGCGCACGGCCTTGATCTCGCTGAGCGTGGCCTTCATGTCGGAGCCGTCGCCCTGCGCACGCGCGAAGCTGAACACCACGTCGTCGGCACTGAACGGCGTGCCGTCATGGAACACGACGCCCTTGCGCAGCTCGAAGCGCCACACGTTCGGCGAGGTCTGCTTCCAGCTCGTGGCCAGCAGCGGCGCCAGGCTCAGGTCCTTGTTGCGGCCCACGAGAGTTTCATAGACGTTGGCGGTGACGCTCAGTTGCAGTGACTCGTTGAGCGAGTGCGGGTCGAGCGACAGGGCGTCGCCCTGGTTCGCGATGCGGATGGTCTGCGCGCTGGCGACCATGCTGACGGCGCTCAGAGCGCACAGGACAGCGACCGCGGCCGCCTTCTTCTTGAAACTCATGGGAACACTCCTCGGGTTGAAATCGTACACATCACGGCGCCGCGGTGGCGGCGGCTTTCCCTGGCTGCAGGCTGCGGGTAGCAGCCAGCGGCATGCCCTGCTCGATCAGGCCCGCATGCAGTGCGGCGCCCAACGGCAGGATCTCGTCATTGAAGTCGTAGCGGCTGTTGTGCAGGAAGGCGCCGCTGCGGGCGTCCTGGCCGATGCGCAGATAGGCACCGGCCTTCTTCTGCAGCATGAAAGAGAAATCTTCGGCGCCCATGCTGGGCTCCAGGTTGCGGTCGACGTTCTTCGCGCCGACCAGCGACTCGGCCACGTCGGCCGCGAACATCGCTTCGGGCGCGGTGTTGATCGTGGCCGGATAAATGCGTTCGTACTTGATCGTCGCAGTCGCGCCAAAGCCGGAGGCAATGGCCGTGCACAGCTCGCTCAGTCGCTGCTCGACCTGCGCCTGCACGCGCGCGCTGAAGGTTCGCACGGTGCCGACCAGCGTGGCCTCGCCCGGGATCACGCTCATGGCGCCAAGGTCGCCAGCCTGCACGGCGCAGATGCTGACGACGGCCGCGTCGATGGGGCGCACGCTGCGCGACACGATGGTCTGCGCCGCGGTGATGATGTGCGCGGCCACCACGACGGGGTCGATGGTCTGGTAGGCGTGCGCGCCATGGCCGCCCTTGCCCTTGACCTCGATCGTCACGCGGTCGGCCGCGGCCATCATCGCGCCGCGATTGATGCCGACGGTGCCGGCCGGCATCGCGGGCCAGTTGTGCATTGCATAGACGGCGTTCACCGGGAAGCGGTCGAACAGGCCGTCTTCGATCATCACGCGCGCACCGGCAAAGCCTTCTTCGCCGGGCTGGAAGATCAGCACGGCGGTGCCGTCGAAGTCGCGCGTCTCGGCCAGGTAGCGTGCGGCGCCGACGAGCATGGCGGTGTGGCCGTCGTGGCCGCAGCCGTGCATCAGGCCGTCGTTGGCGGAGCGCCAGCCGAAGTCGTTGTCTTCGCGCATGGGCAGCGCGTCCATGTCGGCACGCAGGCCGATCATGCGACCGCTGGCCGTCGACTTGCCACGGATGACACCGACGACGCCGGTCTTGCCGATGCCGTCGTGGATCTCGTCCACGCCGCAAGCGCGCAGTGCTTCGCGCACGCGGCCCGAGGTGTAGACCTCTTCGAAGCCGAGCTCGGGGTTGGCATGCAGGTCGCGGCGAAAGGCCGTGATCTCGGGGTAGAAGCTGGCGATGTGCGCGAAGGCCCGGCCGGAGGCCTGCAGGCGCGGCGTTGCTGCGGCTGTTGCGGCACTCACCTCAATGGCCTCCCGCCTTGCCCACGCGCAGCCGGGGATCGACCACGAAGTACAACAGATCGACCACGAGGTTGATCACCACGAAGATCAGCGCGATCAGGCACAGGTAGGCGGCCATCACGGGGATGTCCGCGAAGGTCACGGCCTGGATGAAGAGCAGCCCCATGCCCGGCCACTGGAACACCGACTCCGTGATGATCGCGAAGGCGATCAGGCCGCCGAGCTGCAGGCCCGTGATGGTCATGACGGGCACCAGCGTGTTCTTGAGCGCGTGGCCAAAGTGGATCGCGCGGTTCGACAGGCCCCGTGCGCGCGCGAACTTGATGTAGTCGGTGCGCAGCACCTCGAGCATCTCGGCGCGCACCAGCCGCATGATCAGCGTGAGCTGGAAGATCGCCAGCGTCACCGCCGGCAGGATGATGTGGTGCCAGCCGTCGGCCTTGAAGAGCCCGCTGGTCCACCAGCCGAACTGCACGGTGTCGCCGCGCCCGAAGCTCGGGAACCAGCCCAGCGTCACGGCGAAGACGAGGATCAGCAGGATGCCGATCAGGAAGGTGGGCAGCGACACGCCGAGCAGCGACACGGTCATGAACACCTGGCTCATGAAGGTGCCACGGCGCAACGCGGTGTACACGCCCATCGGAATGCCGACGAACAGCGCGAGGGCCGCGGCCACGAGTGCCAGTTCAAGCGTGGCCGGGAAGCGCTCGCCGATCAGGCGCGACACCTTGGCGCCCTGTCGCAGGCTCAGCCCGAACTCGCCTTGTGCGGCGTTGACGAGGAAATGCCAGAACTGCACGAAGAAGGGTCGGTCGAGCCCCAATGCGGCGCGCATTTCACGGATCTGGTCGGGCTTGGCGTCTTGTCCCAGCAGGAACACGACCGGGTCGCCGACATATTGAAAGAGGAGGAAGGCAATGAACGCAACCGCGATCATCACGATCACGGCCTGGATCAGGCGGCGCAGTACAAAGGCAGTCATTCAGCAACAAGAGTGATCGCGGCATGCTAGCAGTGCAAACACCGTGCCCGCACGGGGGTTCCCCGGGGGTGCACACAGATGGTGCTCTTTGCCAACACTGCCCGGCCTCGCGATGACGGCGCACCAATGAAAAAAGCCACCCGGCTTACGCCGGGTGGCTTTTAGTCTTTCGATTCGAAGCTGGCTTACGCCAGCATCAAATTAGAAAGCGTGACGGATACCGAAGTCGTAGCCGGTCGAGTTCTTCGGGGTGAAGCCACCCGTGGTCACGAAAGCCGGGCCGCCGACGGTCAGCGAAGCACCGTTCTTGTTGCTCACGCGAGCAACGGTGGCGTACAGAGCCGTGCGCTTCGACAGGTTGTGCACGTAGCCCAGAGCCAGCTTGTTGGCCTTCGGGTCCGCAGCGCGGGGCACGAAGAACGACTCAGGCTGGTTCAGGTCGTACTTGACCGACGAGTACGAAGCGCGGATCAGGCCAGCACCGACCGGCACGGTCACGCCGAGCAGGTAACCGGTCAGGTCCGTGTCGGCACGGCCGCCAGCGAACGGGGTGACTTCGTAGTCACGCTTGTTCTTGGCGCGCGACACTTCACCGAACAGCTTCACGGGACCGAAGTCATACGAAGCGCCCAGGTTCAGCGTGTTGACCTTGTCGGTCGTGCCAGGGTAGAAGTTGTCACCCACGGTGCTGCTGCCGTAAGCCAGAGCAACGTCCAGGGGGCCGTTGGCGTAGCCGAAGCGACCGCCGACGTAACGACCTTGACGCTGGGTGTTAGCCACATCAGGCGTTGCCAGGCCAGGGCTGTACTTGGTCTTCTCAGCGAAGCCGTACATCACTTGACCGTAGAAACCACCCAGGTTCGGCGGCAGGAAGTAGCCGATGGTGTTGCTGGCGCGAACGTAGTTGTTGTTACCAACGTTGGCGAACGGAGCGGTCGAAGCAGCGGGGGTACCGAAGCCACCGAACGAGCCATTGGCCGTCGAGATCAGGTTGGTGCCAACGCCGTTGGTGCCGAACGGATCGAACACGGTGTCGTTCCAGAACGTCGGGGTGTAGTCACGACCCAGGCGGATTTCACCGAAACCACCCGACAGGCTCACGGTCGAGCGACGTGCGAACGTTGCGACGCCTTCTTGGCCGTTGTCGTTGGTGATCGGAGCTTCGAGCCAGAAGCTGGCTGCCAGGCCACCACCGAGGTCTTCCGTACCACGGAAGCCCAGACGGCTGGAGTTGTAGCCCGAGTTAGCCAGTTCACGACGGCTTGCCTTGACGCTGCCCTTGTTCAGGTAGAACGGGTCGGCGAACGTAGCGCCGCGCAGGTCGCGCGAGGTGGACGAGTAGCCGCTGATCGACGCGTCGACCACACCAAACAGAGTGACGGACGACTGAGCCGAGGCAACACCGGCAACAGCCAGGGCAGCCAGAGCAACTAGAGATTTTTTCATTGCAAGTTTCTCCAAGGTTAAACATAGGGCTCCGGTGCGAAGGGCTCACCGTGACTGGCACTTAGTGCTCCCACCGGACCCCGGGCCAACCTCCTTTTGGGAAGTTGATGCTATTGCACCAGAGCCACTGCAACAGGGCAAAACAAATCGCCCTAAATCTGGGAAGCCCCGCGTGTTTCGTTGCAGTCGTGCAACAAAGGGCTTAGGCGGGTTGTTTTTCCATGATGTGAAACGAAATGTGGCCGACTTGCATCGCTGAGCAGGTGGGTTCAAATAGGCGCATGACCGCCTTGTTCGACCCAGCCCTGACTGCCGCCGATGCGGCTTTGCGCACGCTTTTTGCCCGTTCTCACGCCACTCGGGCGCTTCCTCCAGCGATCGAGCCTCAAGGTGAACTGAGCGAGTCGGAACGCCGCGAAGCCGGCGCCCTGATGCGCGTGAACCATGTCGGCGAAGTGTGCGCGCAGGCTCTGTACACCGCCCAGGCCGCTGTGACGCGCGACCCGGCATTGCGCGCCCATTTCCTGGAAGCTGCGCATGAAGAAACCGACCACCTGGCCTGGACCCGGCAGCGGCTGGACGATCTGGGTGCCCGCCCGTCCCTCCTGAATCCGCTCTGGTATGCGGGCGCCTTCGGCCTCGGCCTGATTGCCGGACGCTTGGGCGACCCCTTGAGCCTCGGTTTCGTTGCAGAAACCGAACGCCAGGTGGAAGCACACCTCGAAAGCCACCTGGATCGCCTGCCGCCGACCGATCACGCCTCCCGTGCCGTGGTCGAGCAGATGAAGATCGACGAAGCCCGCCATGCCACGCAAGCCGTGGACGCTGGCGCGGCGGAACTGCCGGCGCCAGCCAAGGCCCTCATGCGCCTGGCATCACGGGTCATGACGACCGTAGCGCACCGGATTTGAGTCCCCGGGGCGCCGCCACGCGACATTTCAGGTCTCGATCAGGTCGAAGCTGGTCGTGATTTCCGCCGTCTTCGCCAGCATGATGCTGGCCGAGCAGTAGGTTTCGTGGCTCAGGGCGATTGCCCGCTCTACCGCGGGAGCCGGAATCCCCTTGCCCGCCACGGTGAAGTGCATGTGGATCTTCGTGAAGACCTTGGGGTCCTTTTCCGCGCGCTCGCTGGTCAGCTTGACGCTGCAGCGCTCGACGCGATGGCGCCCTCTTTTCAATATGAGCACCACGTCGTAGGCCGTGCAGCCCCCGGTGCCCGCGAGCACGGTTTCCATCGGCCGCGCGGCCAGGTTCTGGCCGCCGTTCTCGGGCTTGGCCGCGTCCGGGGCCCCGTCCATCATCAGGACATGGCCGCTGCCGGTCTCGGCCACGAAGCCCATGGCCGATCGGGTGCCTGCGTCACCAGTCCAACTTACTGTGCATTCCATGGTGTTTCGATTCCAATTGGGATGAATTGACGCGCAGAAATGCACGCCAGCATCGATTTTGTGTGTGGGAAAAGCATCGCCCGCTTGTTGCGTCGCAGCAAAGGGTGGGTATACTCTATTTCATTGCTGCGCACTTCATGGTGCGCACCCAGTTGTCTCCTCCACCCTTCCAATTGGTGGATTTAGCCCCGAGTCGCAAGACTCGGGGCTTTTTTCTTTGTCCGATCGACAGAGAGCCACTCTAGCCACCCGCCCCCGAAAGGGCAGCTGCTCTGGCTGCCCTGGCTGTTGCCGGTGTTGCCTCGGCTCAGTCGTCCGTCACTCTGTTTGGTGTGGTCGACGCGTCGATCAGCGGCTACTCGTCCACCTCGCGTGATCAGAACAACGGCGTGACCTACAACGCCGCTGGCTTCCCGATCTACAACCCGTTCTATGTGAACAAGGGCAGCGTCAAAACAAGCCGTCGCGAACTTGCGAGTTCGGCCCTCAACTCCAGCCGTCTGGGCTTCCGTGGCACGGAAGACCTCGGTGGTGGCCTGGCAGCCAGCTTCTGGCTCGAAGCTCCGATCAAGAACGATGACGGCTCTGAAGGTGTTGCGACGTTCGCTCGTCGCTCGACCGTGAGCTTGTCGGGCGCTTTCGGTGAAGTCCGTTTGGGCCGCGACCTGACCCCGACGTTCAAGAACCACGACGCGTTCGATCCGTTCGGCACCAGTGGCGTCGGCACCAACCTGATCCATACGGCAGAGAACTCGTTCGGCACCTTCGGCACCCCCGCGGCCAGCGTCGGCTCGATCAGCAACGTCGGCACGAACAACTATGTTCGTGCCAGCAACACGATCGGCTACTTCCTGCCCGCAGACCTGGGTGGTTTCTACGGTCAAGTGATGTATGGCTTCCACGAGAAGAACAAGTACAGCCCCGGTACTGCGACGCCTCCTGATGAAAACAAGTCGCGCCAAGGCCGCTACGTCGGCGGCCGTTTCGGCTACGCCAACGGCCCCCTGGATGTTGCACTGGCTTATGGCAGCAGCACCGTGGGTGACGACTTCTACGTCGGCACAACCACCAAGGTCAACACGTTCAACCTGGGCGCTTCGTACGACTTCGGCCCCGTGAAGTTGTTCGGTGAACTGTCACGCGCCAAGAACAAGATCGACTACGAAGTCGAACCATACCTGGGTGGCCGTCCCGACATGGATCTCACCGGCTACCTGCTCGGCGTGACCGTGCCGGTCGGTGCTGGCCTGATCCGCGCTTCGTACTCGAGTGTCAAGTACGACGAGAACCTGGTTGCTCGCACCGCATGGGAAGTGCTGCCCGCCGACAAGAAGGCCAACAAGTTGGCCATCGGTTATGTGCACAACCTGTCGAAGCGCACGGCGCTGTACGCCACGGTTGCTCGCGTGAGCAACAAGAACGGTGCTGGCTACACGGTCGGTGGCCCGGTCTTCTACAACAACGCAGCCAACTCCTTCACCCCGAAGACCTCGACCGGCTACGACTTCGGCATCCGCCACGCCTTCTGATCGATCGCGGCTCGATTCTCATGCTGGCCCTTGCCAGTTTGAATCAAGAGGCCCTCAAGCCGCCCGGCTCACGCCGGGCGGCTTTTTGTGCTTCTTCAACTCACCCGGCCACGCCTGCTCTGCAGCAGCCCCACATTCATTTCTCCGCTCAGCACCGAGGCGTAGAAACGCTCGACCATGTTGACGCTCGTGCGCGCATTGCGCGCCAAGGTCAGCATGTCGATCCCCTGCCCATACAACAACCGCAACGTGATGGCGGTATGACGCAGGCAATACAGCGTCCTCGATTGACCCAGCGGCCCCTTCTCGAGCCCCGTCTTTTCGAGCACCCAGTGAAAGAAGAAGTTGAGAACCGCCAGCGCGTGCTCACGGTTCTTCAGGTGCGGCATGAAGATGTAATCTTCCGCCCCGCCGAAGCCATGCGCCGCGCGGTGAGCGCGCAAACATTCATAGACACGAACGGCAGGCCGCAGGCTCACGATGGGCTGGCTGTGCCGCTTGGTTTCCGGCAAGTTCATCCGCAGGTAGACGTGCTTGCCGCGCACGACCTCGATGTGCTTGTGCTTCATGAGCTTGATATCGCTCGGGCGCACGAAGGTATTGACCATCCAGCGGATCAGCCACGGCAGCTCGTCGGGCATGACGAGCAATTCACGCGCAATCCAGAACCGTTCGCCAGCCGTCAACCGATCAAGCACCGGGTGCGAGTGGCCACGCAACTTGCGTGCTGCCGCAATCAAAGCGCGGTACTCCGCGACGCTGAAACTGCCTCGCGGCTGGCTGCGCACCTTGATCTTCGGAAACACGGGCGCCTCGCGCACCGCGCCGGTGTGCACACCGTGCATCACGATCTTGCGCAACAGCACGAGGTACTGCGCGATCGTCGTGCTGGTGAAGCCTTGCTCGCCAAGGTGATCGATCAGTCGCTGCACGTCAGCCGTCACGAACAAAGTCGCCTGCACATCGCCCAGCAACGGAACGATGTGCGCACGCAATCTGTTGCCCATGACCTGCCATGTGGGCCGTCCGATTTCGCCGCGTTGCACGCGTGCGGCCTCGGCTTGCATCAGTCCTTTCGAAAGGTCACTGACAGAAACTGATAACAAATTCTGCCCAACAGTTATCGAATTAGCGGGCGTATGAATCGCGGGATAGGTGCGCGCAAAAAAACCGGAATCATTTGCAGCTGGAGCCTTGCGGAATAGGTTTATGACATTTGTGTCCATGACATTCCCCGCATGCAATACCGATGCCTCTTATGATTGATGGTTAGCAAATGAAAACTCCCTGGAAAAGATCTTGCGCAATGCACCCGTTACCGCGGCTTTAACGCCCGCCGACTATCTCAGAAAAATCCTCAATGCGCGGGTCTACGACGTGGCCGTCGAGTCCGCTCTGGAGAAGGCGCGCGCGCTCAGCGAGCGATTAGGCAATACCGTCTTGCTCAAGCGCGAAGACCAGCAACCCGTCTTCAGTTTCAAACTGCGCGGCGCCTATAACAAGATGGCGCACCTCAGCAAAGCGCAATTGGCGAGCGGTGTGATTTGCGCTTCAGCCGGCAACCACGCACAAGGTGTTGCGCTCGGCGCGCGCAAGCTCGGCACACGTGCAGTGATCGTGATGCCCGTGACCACGCCGCAATTGAAGATCGATGCGGTGCGCGGTTTCGGCGGCGAGATCGTGTTGCACGGCGACAGCTATTCCGATGCCTACCTGCATGCGCTCGAATTGCAAGCGCAACAGAACCTGACCTTCGTCCATCCGTTCGACGACCCCGATGTCATCGCGGGCCAAGGCACCATCGCGATGGAAATCCTGCGCCAGCACCAGGGTCCGCTCGACGCAGTGTTCGTGGCGATCGGTGGCGGTGGCCTCATCTCCGGCGTGGCCAACTACATCAAGGCCGTGCGGCCCGAGATCAAGGTGATCGGCGTTCAGATGAACGACTCCGACGCGATGATGCAATCGGTCGCCGCGCACCAGCGCGTGAACCTGCCCGACGTGGGCCTGTTCTCCGATGGCACCGCCGTCAAGCTGGTCGGCGAGGAAACCTTCCGCATTGCGCAGAACCTGGTCGACAGCTACATCTCGGTCGACACCGATGCCGTGTGCGCTGCCATCAAGGATGTGTTCGTCGACACGCGCAGCATCGTCGAGCCGGCCGGCGCGCTGGCCGTGGCGGCCATCAAGCAGTACGTAGCCGAGCACGGCCGCCAGGGCGAGACCTACGCGGCGATCCTGTGCGGCGCGAACATGAATTTCGACCGCCTGCGCTTCGTGGCCGAGCGCGCCGAGGTCGGTGAAGAACGCGAAGCACTGTTCGCCGTGACCATCCCCGAAGAGCGCGGCAGCTTCCGTCGTTTCTGCGAACTGATCAGTGAGTTGCCTGCCGGCGGCGCACCGCGCAGCGTGACCGAATTCAACTACCGCATCAGCGACGCGGCCAAGGCCCACGTGTTCGTCGGCCTCACGACCTCGGCGCGCGGCGAGTCAGCCACGATCGCGAAGGTCTTCATCGAGCACGGCTTCGACGCGCTCGACCTCACGCACGACGAACTCGCCAAGGAGCATCTGCGCCATCTGGTGGGCGGTCGCACGGGACTCGCGCACGACGAGCGCCTGCTGCGCTTCGTGTTCCCCGAACGTCCGGGTGCGTTGCTCAAGTTCCTGAGCCTGATGCGGCCGAACTGGAACATCAGCCTGTTCCACTACCGCAACCAGGGCGCCGACTACGGGCGCATCCTCGTGGGCCTGCAGGTGCCGGCCGAAGAGTCGGCCGCCTTCGACAGCTTCCTCGAAACGCTGGGCTACCCCTGCGTTGAGGAAACGGCCAACCCGGCCTACCGCCTGTTCCTTCAGGCCTGAGCGAAAGAAGAAGAAAAGAGATAGAGACCGCTGCGCTTACTGCGCAGGGCTCTGCGCCTGCGGCGGCGGCTCCATCGCAGCACCCGCCGTGGCGGCAGGTTGCAGTTGCTGCTGCTGCGGCGGCATCACCACCGCCGGCATCGTGGCCGGCAAGGGCCCGGCCGGCGCAGGTGACGACACCGTGGGCAGACCGGCAGGCGGCGTCGGAAGTCCCATGCTCAGCGGCGCACGCACCGGCAACTGCAGCGTGAACGCCGCCGGCCCCTCGCGCTGGGCACCGAGCGTCGCCGCGCGCACACCCACCGACTGCAGCACATAGCTCTCACCGACCTTCGAGCCGACGCGGAACGGCCGCGGCGGCTTGCCGTCGATCGAGATCAGCGCCGCGCCCTGGTTCGACGGGTCCGCCACCACGCCCGACAGCGCGAAGCGGCTCGCGGCCTCCGGCGCCACGGGCGCGTTCGACGTCACCGTGACCACGCCCAGCAACCGGGCCACCGCCTCGGCATCGGCCGCAACCGGCGCGCGCGGCATCGTGGCCGCAGCGGCCACGGCGTCGGCCGGTGACGCCAGCCTCAGCGCCCAGAACACCGCGGCGCCTGCGGCCAACGCCCAAAGCCCCGTCGTTGCAAGTGGGGCATGCCAGCGGGCTGCGGAGTAAGGACTTGTCATGGCCGCGGATTATCATGCAGCGCGCTTACTGCCTCATGTCCCCGCAAGCTATGAACAAACTCCTTCGTTCCGTCTCCCGCACCGCCCAGCGCGGCTTCACGCTGATCGAACTCATGGTGGTGCTTGTCATCATCGGCGTGCTCGCGGCCCTGATCGTGCCGAACGTGATCGAGCGCGCCGACGACGCTCGCGTCACCGCCGCCCGCACCGACATCAACAACCTGATGCAGGCGCTCAAGCTCTACCGCCTCGACAACCAGCGCTACCCGGCCGCCGAGCAGGGCCTGCAGTCGCTGCTGACCCGCCCCACCGCGGGCCCGGCCGCGCCCAACTGGAAGCCCTACGTCGAGAAGCTGCCCAACGACCCCTGGGGCCATCCGTACCAGTACATGAACCCGGGCATCAAGGGCGAAATCGACGTGCTCTCCTTCGGCGCCGACGGACAGAGCGGCGGCGAGGGCAAGAATGCCGACATCGGCAGCTGGCAGTAAACACATCGCCCTCGGCCGCGCTGTGCTGCCATCCCCTCGCGCGGTGCGCGGCTTCACATTGCTGGAGCTGATCGTGGTGATCGCGATCATCGCCATCGCGACCGCCAGCGTGAGCTTCGCGATGCGCGACAGCAACGCCGCCGCGCTCGACCGCGAGGCCGACCGCCTCGCCGCCCTGCTCGAATCGGCCCGCGCCCAGTCGCGCGCCAGCGGCGTCATGGTGCGCTGGCGCCTCGTCGAAGGCGGCGGCTTCGTCTTCGACGGACTGCCGGCCGACGCACTTCCCACCGGCTGGATCCACGCGGGCATCACTGCCCAGCCCCTGCTGGGCGGCGGCACGCCGGTGGCGGCGCTGCAGCTCGGGCCCGACCCGATCATTCCGGCGCAGCAGGTCATGCTGCACAGCGAAGGCCCGCCCGCGCGCATGCTGCGCGTCGCCACCGACGGGCTGCGGCCCTTCACCGTGTTCGCCGTGCCATGAGACAACGGCTGCGGCGCGCCGGCTCCAGCCGCGGCTTCACGCTGATCGAGGTGCTGATCGCGCTCGGCATCGTCGCGCTCGCGCTCGCAGCCGGCTCGCAGGCCACCATGTCGCTTACGCGCAATGCGCAGCGCCAGTCCGACCTCGTGCTGGCCGGCCTGTGCGCCGAAAACGAACTCGCCAAGGCGCGCCTGTCGCGGCAGATGCCGGCCATCGGCGACTCGGGATCCATCTGCCTGCAGGCCGGCCTCACCTTCCTCGTGACGACCACGACCGTGCCCACGCTCAACCCGAACTTCCGGCGCGTCGACGTGCAGGTGCGCGACGAAGGCAGCGCGCCGCTGCTGCGCGTCTCGACCGTGGTGGGGCGCGTCTGATGGCGCACATCCGCAAGCCTTCGCGCGCACGCGGCTTCACGCTGATCGAGCTGCTGGTCGCCATCGCCGTGATGGCGCTGCTCGCACTCGTGAGCTGGCGCGGCCTGGACAGCATGTCGCGCGCCACCACGCAGAACCAGTTGCGCGCCGACGCGGTGCTCACGCTGCAGGCCACGCTCGCGCAATGGAGCGCCGACCTCGATGCCGTCACCCTGCTCGCGCAGACCCGCCCGATCGACTGGGACGGCCGCGTGCTGCGCATGACGCGCCGCGGCAGCGACACCAGCACGCCGACCGTGCAGGTCGTCGCCTGGACGCTGCGCCCCGGCGCCGACGGCACGCGCTGGCGGCGCTGGCAGTCGGCGCCCTTCGCCACGCGCGGCGAATGGGTGCAGGCCTGGAACCTCGCGGCCGCCTGGGCGCAGGACGGGGCCACGCCCACCGGCGGCGCCACCGACGTGGCGCTGATGCCGGTCAACAGCTGGCAGCTCGCGTACTTCCGCAACAACGCCTGGGTGCCGGCGGAGCCACTGCCCGTCGCGGCAGCAAACCCGTCCAACCCAGCTGGTGCACTCGTCGCGATGCCCGACGGCGTGCGGCTGGTGCTGAACCTGCCGCCCGGCGACGGGCTCTCGGGCACGCTCACGCGCGACTGGGTCCGGCCGACGCTCGGGGGGCCGCGCTCATGACCGCGCCGCGACCAAGTCGCACGGCAAGCACACGCCGCCAGTCCGGCGCCGCGCTGCTCGCCGCGATGCTGACCGTGATGCTGGTCGCCACGTTTTCCGCCGCCGCGCTCTGGCAGCAGTGGCGCTCCGCCGAAGTCGAAGGCGCCGAGCGCGCGCGCGTGCAGGCGGCCTGGGTGCTGATCGGCGCGCTCGACTGGTCGCGCCTGATCCTCGGCGAAGACGGCCGCGCCGGCGGCCCCGACCACCTCGGCGAGCCGTGGGCTGTGCCGCTCGAAGAGGCCCGCCTCACGAGCTTTCTTTCGGCCGAGAAGAACGTGGCCAGCGACAACCTCGAAGGCCTGCCCGACGCGTTCCTGTCGGGCCGCATCGTCGACGCGCAGTCCAAGCTCAACGTGCTGTCGCTGGTGGACGCCGGCAAGCCGGTGCCGGCCAGCGTCGCCACCTTCACGCGCCTCTTCAACCTGCTCGGCCTGCCGGCGGGCGAACTCGGCCAGATGACCACGCGGCTCGCGAGCGCGCTGCACACCGGCAGCACCGACGCCGCCTCAGCCGGTAGTGGTGGTGGCGGCAGCAGCGATGCCAGCGCCGACACCGGCGGCGCCCCGCTGATGCCGCAGGAAGTCGCGCAGCTGGTCTGGCTCGGTCTCTCACCCGCCACCGCCGCCGCGCTCGAGCCCTACGTGACGATCCTGCCGGAGCGCACCACGCTCAACCTCAACACGGCCAGCGCCGAGGCCATCAGCGCGAGCGTCGAATCGCTGGGCATCGCCAGCGCGCGCCAGCTGGTGGAGCGGCGCACCCGCTCCTTCTTCAAGAACATCGAGGAAGCCAACGCCGGCCTGCCCAGCGGCGGCTCGCGCTTCAACGCGGCCCAGCATGGCGTGGGCACCCAGTATTTCGAGGTGTACGGCCGGCTGCGGCTCGATCGCACGTGGGTCGAAGAGCACTCGCTGCTCTTTCGCAAGGGCCTGGCCGTGACCACCGTCTGGCGCACCCGTGGCGCGGGCGCCACCACGCCTCCGGCAAAACCCTGAGTCCCGTTAACTTTTGTCCACCCAAAACACCGTCAAACGCACGTAGTCTCTGCAAGGTATGCTATTCAAACAATAGCAACAACTTGTAAGCCACCCCCTACAATCTCCGGCTTTTCCGACACCCCTTAAATGACCCCGTTGCTGCTCATTGCTCCCCTCCCTCCGGCCGATGCCGCGGGTGAGTACGACTGGGCCCAGGCCGGTGAGGACGGCATCGCCCTGCGCGACCAGGGCCGTGCGCTGCTGGCACTGCTGCCGTCGGGCCCCGAGGTCACGCTCGGCATTCCGTCCGCGGCGCTCTCGTGGCACCGCGTCACCTTGCCCAAGGGCAGCATGGGCAGCACCTCGAAGCTGCGCGCCGTCCTCGACGGCCTGCTCGAAGAACACCTGCTCGACGAACCGGAAACCCTGCACTTCGCACTCGCACCCGACGCCAAGGCCGGCGAGCCCGTGTGGGTCGCGGCCTGCAACCGCATCTGGCTGCGCAGCGTCGTGCAAGGGCTCGAAGCGGCCGGCCGGCGCGTCGTGCGCATCGTTCCCGAATTCACGCCGCAGCCGGCCGATGCGCCACCGCTGCTGCAGGTCACGGGCGAGGCCGAAGCGCCCCGACTCACAGTCTGCGACGGCGACGGCGTGGTCTCGCTGCCGCTGGCCGGCGCGGGCCTGGCCCTGTCGGGCAGCCTGCCGCTCGACACCGCCGTGATCAGCACCGAACCCGCCGTGGCCGAAGCGGCCGAACACCTGCTGGAGCGCCGCGTGCCGATCGTGCAGGCGCCGCAGCGCTGGCTGCACGCCACGCGCACGCCCTGGGAACTCGCGCAGTTCGACCTCGCCGTGACGGGCCGCGCGCGCGCCGGCAAGAAGTTCGCTTCGGTGTTGCAGACACTGCGCTTCGCGCCCGAATGGCGCGCCGCGCGCTGGGGCATCGTGGTGCTGCTGCTGACTCAATTGATCGGCCTGAACGCCTGGGCCTGGAAGGAGCGCAACGCGCTCGAGTCCAAACGCCAGGCCACCCGCGCCATCCTGACGCAAACTTTCCCCTCGGTGAAGATCGTGGTCGACGCGCCGCTGCAGATGGGCCGCGAGGTCGCCGCGCTGCAACAGGCCGTGGGCGACGTGGCACCGAGCGATTTCGAACCCATGGTCGGCGCCATCGCCGCCGCCCTGCCGTCCGGCCGCTCCCCGAGCGCGATCGATTTCAGCGCCGGCCAACTGCGCCTGCGCGGCCTCGGGCTGCAGCCGCAGGAGGTCACGCAGATCACCAGCGTGCTGTCGCCGCGCGGCTACCAGGTGCGCACCGAAGGCGATCTGCTGCTGGTGCAGGCCGAGGCCAACCGATGAACTTCAGCGAACAACTCAAGGCCCGCTGGGCCGTCCTCGGGATGCGCGAGCGCCGCCTCGTCATCGGCGCCGTTGCGCTGGTGGCACTGGCCTTGCTCTGGTGGATTGCGCTCGCCCCCGCGCTGCGCACGCTGGCCGCGGCACCGGCCGAACACGCACGGCTCGACGCCCAGCTCCAGCAGATGGCCACCTTGCAGAACCGCGCGAAGGCGCTGCAGTCGCAACCGCGCCTGGCGCGCGACGACGCACTGCGCGCACTCGAAAGCTCGGTGCGCGACGGCCTCGGCGTCACGAACGCCCAGCTCATGACGGCCGGCGGCGACGGCGGCGCCACCGTCACGCTGCGCGGCGCGCCCGCCCAAAGCCTGGCGCAATGGCTCGCACAAGCACGCGGCAACGCCCACGCCGTGCCGCGCGAAGTGCACCTCACGCGCGCGCCCGTCGCACCGCCGCCGCCGGGCGCCAAGCCTGCGCCCGCCACGCCCGACCAACCTCCGCAACCCCGCTGGGACGGCACGCTCGTGATGGCGCTGCCCGCCCCGCGCTGAGCACCCTCAAGCACCGCACGGCATGGCGAGACGCTCTCCGGCCCCCGACCTCCAGCCGCGCCGCGGCAGCTGGCGCTGGGCCGTGCTCGGCGCCGTCACCGGCATGCTGGTCGCGGTCGTGCTGTTCGCACCGGCGCGCTGGCTGGCCTCGGCGCTCTCGGGCTGGACGCAAGGCCGCCTGCTGCTGGTCAACCCGCGCGGCACGGTCTGGAACGGCACCGCCGCCGTCGTGTTCGCCAGCGGTGCGGGCGGCGCGCAGGCCGTCTCGCTGCCCGGCCTGTTGAACTGGCGCATGTGGCCGAACTGGCGCGGCCTGTCGGCACGCCTCGATCTGTCCTGCTGCGCGGCGCAGCCGCTGGGCCTGCAAGCCAGCCCGCGCGCCGACGGCCTGCAGCTCACCTGGCAGGACGCCCGCTCGCGCTGGCCCGCCACGCTGCTCACCGGCCTGGGCGCGCCCTGGAACACGCTCAAGCTCGAAGGCGCGCTCGACCTCAATACGCGCGCCTTCGCCATGCAGTGGGACGGCCCCGCATTGCGCATCGAGGGCCAGGCCACGCTCGACGCCACCGATGTCTCGTCCGCCCTGTCGACCCTGCGGCCGATGGGCAGCTACCGCCTGTCGCTCGAAGGCGGCACGCGTCCCACGCTGCTGCTGAGCACGCGCGAAGGCAGCCTCGAACTGAACGGCAGCGGCGACTGGAGCGGCACCGCGTTGCGCTTCAACGGCGAAGCCAGCGCGGCACCGGGCCGCGAAGACGCACTTTCCAATTTGTTGAACATCATCGGGCGGCGCGACGGTGCGCGCTCGATCATCACCCTGGGTTGATCCGACCATGAAGAAGCCTCTGTCCTCGTCCGGCGCCCGCCCCGGCCTCATTGCGCTCGCGGTACGCCTGCTGATCGCGGCGTCGTTCGTGCCGGTCTTGCCGGCCGCCTACGCACAGACCGGCGACGCCCCACGGCGCGGCGAACCGATCACGCTCAACTTCGCCGCCGCCGACATCGAGGCCGTGGCCCGCACCATGGCCGTGGTCACCGGGCGCGACGTGGTGGTCGATCCGCGCGTGAAGGGCACCATGAACCTGGTCACCGACCGCCCGCTGGCGCCGGCCGCCGCGTTCAACCAGTTTGCCGCTGCGCTGCGCCTGCAGGGCTTCGCGGTGGTCGAGGCCGACGGCCTCTACAAGGTGGTGCCCGAGGCCGACGCCAAGCTGCAGACCAGCACCGTCAACACCTCCATCAGCGGCGCCAGCTCGGCCGCGGGCAACCAGATCGTCACGCAGATCTTTCGCCTGAACTACGAGTCGGCCAACAGCCTGCTGCCGGTGCTGCGCCCGCTGATTCCGCCGAACAACACCATCAACGTGAACCCGGGCAACAACTCGCTCGTGATCACCGACTACGCCGACAACATGCGCCGGCTGGCGCGCATCATCGCGTCGCTCGACGTGCCCAACGCGTCCGACATCGAGGTGATCCAGCTCAAGCATTCGGTGGCCACCGACATGGTGCCGCTGGTCACGCGGCTGGTCGACGGCGGCGGTGCGAGCACGCCGGGCGCGGCCGCGCCGGGCGGGGCCGACGCCTCGTTCCGCACCACGCTGATGGCCGACCCGCGCAGCAACTCGCTGATTCTTCGCGCCGCCAACCCGGCACGCGCGCAGCTCGTGCGCACGCTGGTCGAGAAGCTCGACCGCGCACCGGCCGAAACCAGCAACGGCGCGGCCGGCAACATCTACGTGGTCTACCTGAAGAACGCCGATGCGGTGCGCCTTGCGGCCACGCTGCGCGCCGCCATGGCAGCAAGCCAGCAGCAGTCGCAGGTGCCCGGTGCGCCCGGCGCCGCGGGCAGCGCCGGTTCGTCGGTGCCGCCGGCCGGCATGCCGCAGCAGATGCAGGCCGGCTTCGGCGGCAACAACCAGGGCGGCGGTTCGGCCGCGGCCAACGCGCCGCTGAACAACGCCAACCAGCCGTCCACCGGCGGCCAGATCCAGGCCGACCCGAGCACCAACTCGCTGATCATCACCGCGCCCGAACCGCAGTACCGCCAGATGCGCGCCGTGATCGACAGGCTCGACGGCCGCCGCGCGCAGGTGATGATCGAAGCGCTCATCGTCGAGGTCAGCGCCAAGAAGGCCGCCAACTTCGGCGTGCAGTGGCAGAGCGCGCTGGGCAACAACGCCGTCATCGGCACCAACTCCAGCCTGGCCAGCGCCAACATCCTGGCGCTGACGCAGGCGCTGGCCACGCGCGACGTGGCCAACATCCGGCCTTCCACCGGCCTGAACCTGGGCATTGCCGGCAAGATCGGCGGCCAGTACATCCTGGGCGCCATCGCCAACTTCTTCAACAGCGACGGCGACGCCAACGTGCTGTCCACGCCCAACCTGCTGACCCTGGACAACGAAGAAGCCAAGATCGTCATCGGCCAGAACGTGCCCTTCGTGACCGGCCAGTACGCCAGCACCTCGGGCTCGGTCGGCATCAACCCGTTCACCACGGTGGAACGCAAGGACGTGGGCCTTACGCTGCGCGTGCGCCCGACCATCAACGAGAACGGCACCGTGAAGATGACCATCTTCCAGGAGACCTCCACGGTCGACCAGAACACCGTGAAAGACCCGAACGGCCCGACCACCAACAAGCGCTCCATCGAATCGAGCGTGCTGGTGGAAGACGGCGGCCTCGTGATGCTCGGCGGCCTGCTGTCGGACAACTACGGCAACACCATCGAGAAGGTGCCGCTGGCCGGCGACATCCCGGTGTTCGGCAACCTGTTCAAGAACGAGGTGCGCACGCGCGACAAGAGCAACCTCATGATGTTCCTGCGCCCCGCCGTGATGCGCGACGGTGCCTCCACCGAAGCCTTCGCCTACGACCGCTACGACGAGATCCGCGGCATGCAGCAGCGCACGCAGCCCAACACCGACAACATCATGCTGCGCGGTGTCGACTCGGCGCCCGTGCTGCCCGAGGCGCCGCTGGTGCGCATCAACCGCCTGAACAGCAACGACAGCAGCAAGACCCGCATGGAAGGCACGCAGCTCATCCCGCCGCCGCGCCCCGCCACCGACAACCGCCGGCTCGCGCCCAGCCCGCTGCGCGGCGCGCTGCCGCCCACCTCCGACCCGACCAGCTCGCGCGAGTCGCCCTGAACCCCGTCCCGCACACGCCAGCCCCCCATGCGCTATCCCCTGCCCTACGCGTTCGCCCGCAGCCAGCAACTGCTGCTCGAAGCCACGGACGACGGCCGCCACACGCTGTGGATGTCTGCCCACCCGGCGCGCAGCGCGGTCGGTGAAGTGACCCGCAAGTACGGCGTGCAGGCCTTCGAGGTGCTCGACGCCGGCCCGCTCGCCCAACGCATCAGCGCCGCCTACGCCCAGGGCGAATCGAGCGCCGCCGCGGTGGTCAGCGAAGTGCAGAACGACGCCGACCTCTCGCGCATGATGCAGGAGCTGCCGGCCGTCGAAGACCTGCTGGCCAGCGCCGGCGACGCGCCCATCATCCGCATGCTGAACGCGCTGCTCACGCAGGCCGCGCGCGACGGCGCCAGCGACATCCACATCGAGCCCTACGAGCGCACGTCGTCCGTGCGCTTTCGCATCGACGGCACCTTGCGCGAAGTGGTGCAGCCCAACCGTGCGCTGCACGCCGCGCTGATCTCGCGCCTGAAGATCATGGCCGACCTCGACATCTCCGAGAAGCGGCTGCCGCAGGACGGGCGCATCTCCTTGCGCATCGGCACGCGCGCGGTCGACGTGCGGGTGTCGACGCTGCCCAGCGCGCACGGCGAACGCGCCGTGCTGCGCCTCTTGGACAAGAGCGAATCGAAGCTCACGCTCGAATCGGTCGGCATGCAGGGCGACTCGCTGGCACGCTTCGAAAAACTCATTGCGCAGCCGCACGGCATCATCCTCGTGACCGGCCCGACCGGCTCGGGCAAGACCACCACGCTGTACGCCGCGCTGGCCCGGCTCGATGCGAGCCGCAGCAACATCATGACGGTCGAAGACCCGATCGAGTACGAGCTGCCGGGCGTGGGCCAGACGCAGATCAACGCGAAGATCGAACTCACCTTCGCCAAGGCCCTGCGCGCCATCCTGCGGCAAGACCCCGACGTGATCATGATCGGCGAAATCCGCGACTTCGAAACCGCGCAGATCGCCATCCAGGCCTCGCTCACCGGCCACCTCGTGCTGGCCACGCTGCACACCAACGACTCGGTCAGCGCCGTCACGCGCCTGACCGACATGGGCGTGGAGCCCTTCCTCTTGAGCTCGTCGCTGCTCGGCGTGCTGGCCCAGCGCCTCGTGCGCAAGGTCTGCACGGCCTGCGGCGGCCCCGGCTGCGAAGTCTGCGGCCAGACCGGCTACCAGGGCCGCACCGGCATCTTCGAGCTGCTCGTGGCCGACGACGAAGTGCAGGCACTCATCCACGGCAAGGCCGCAGAGAGCGCGCTGTTCGAGGCCGGCGCACGCGGCGGCCTGCGCTCCATGCGCGAAGACGGCGAACGGCTGGTGCAGGCCGGCATCACCTCGCGCGCCGAACTCGTGCGCGTCACCCGCGAGTAACGACCCGCGATGCCCGCCTATTCCTTCGAAGCCATCGACGCCAGCGGCCACTCGCGCGAAGGCGTGCTCGAGGCCGACACCGCACGCGCCGCACGCGGCCTGCTGCGGGCGCAGGCGCTCATTCCGCTGTCGGTCAAGCCGGTCGGCAGCGGCGATGCGGCCGGTGGTGGCGGCGCCGGCAGCAACGCGCTCACGCGCTGGCTCGGCGGCGGCAAGCGCGTCTTCAACTCGACCAACCTCGCCGTGTGGACGCGCCAGCTCGCCGGCCTCATCTCGGCCGGCCTGCCGCTGGAACGCGCACTCACGGCCCTCACCGACGAGGCCGAATCGGAACCCCAACGCAACCTCGTCGCCTCGCTGCGCGCCGAGGTCAACGCGGGCTCGCCCTTCGCGCGCGCGCTGGCGGCGCACCCGCGCGAGTTCTCGCCCATCTACACCGCCGTGATCGGCGCGGGCGAGCAAAGCGGCAACCTCGGGCTCGTGCTCGAACGCCTCGCCGACGACCTCGAAGAGCGCCAGGTGCTGCAGCAGAAGCTGATCGGCGCCGCGCTGTACCCGGCCATCGTCACGCTGGTGGCGATCGTCATCGTGATCTTCCTCGTGAGCTACGTGGTGCCGCAGGTGGCCCAGGTGTTCGCGGGCACCAAGCGCTCGCTGCCCTTCCTCACGACCGTGATGCTGTCGCTGAGCGCGGCCGTGCGCAACTACGGCTGGTGGATGCTGGGCGTCATCGTGATCGCGGCCGTCGGCGTGCGCGTCGCATTGGCGCAGGAAGCCTTCCGCCTCAAGTTCGATGCCGCCTGGCTCAAGCTGCCGCTGGTCGGCAAGCTCGCGCGCGGCTACAACGCGGCGCGCTTCGCGAGCACGCTCGCCATGCTCGCCACGGCCGGCGTGCCGATCCTGCGTGCGCTGCAGGCGGCCTCCGAAACACTGGGCAACCGCGCCATGCGCGCCGACGCGCTCGACGCGCTGGTGCTGGTGCGCGAAGGCGCGCCGCTGGCCTCCGCGCTGGCGCAGAAGAAACGCTTCCCGGGGCTGGTGTCGATGTTCGCGCGCCTGGGCGAGCAGACCGGCACGCTGCCCGT
Organism: Variovorax sp. YR752; assembly: GCF_943372545.1. Lineage (NCBI taxonomy): Bacteria > Pseudomonadati > Pseudomonadota > Betaproteobacteria > Burkholderiales > Comamonadaceae > Variovorax > Variovorax sp. YR752. Next base: position 31,344 of record NZ_CALRZC010000044.1, read on the forward strand.
GATGCTGCAACGCGCCGCCAACCAGCTCGGCGCCGAAGTGCAGCGCCGCGCGATGCACCTGGCCACCATCCTCGAGCCGCTGCTCATCGTCGCCATGGGCGGCGTGGTGATGCTCATCGTGCTGGCCGTGATGCTGCCTATCATCCAGCTCAATCAGTTCGTCAAGTGACGACGGACGGGGAGCCCCTCACATGCCCGTAACGCTCGAAGACAAACTCGTGGTCGCGATCTCCTCGCGGGCCCTGTTCAACCTCGAAGAAGAAAACAAGATCTTCGAGGCCGGCGACAACGAGGGCTACATGAAGCTGCAGCTCGACCGCATCGATGAACCGGCCGCCCCGGGCATCGCGTCGTCGCTGATTCGCAAGCTGCTGCGCTTCAACGACGACGGCGTGCAGCGCGTCGAGGTGGTCATCCTCTCGCGCAACGACCCGGTGTCGGGCATGCGCATCTTCAAGTCGAGCGCCGCGGCCGACATCAAGCTGCAGCGCGGCGTGTTCACGCAAGGCCGCCCGCCCTTCGGCTACCTGCGCCCGCTGCGCGCGCATCTGTTCCTGTCGGTCAACGCACAAGACGTGCGCGAAGCGCTCGCCGCCGGCTTTCCTGCCGCGCGCGTGCTCGTCGAATCGGTGAAGGCCAGCGATGCGTGGCCCAACGAAGTGCGCATCGCCTTCGACGGTGATGCCGTGCTCTTCAGCGACGAAGCCGAGCGCGTGTTCCAGGCCGAGGGCCTCGACGCCTTCCAGGCGCACGAACTCAGCAAGGCCGACCTGCCCCTGCCCGAAGGTCCGTTCAAGCCGCTGCTGATGGCCTTGCACCGGCTGCAGATGGCGGGCAATGCGCAGATGCGCATCCGCACCGCGCTGGTCACGGCGCGCAGTGCGCCGGCGCACGAGCGCGCGATCCGCACGCTCATGAAGTGGAACATCCGCGTCGACGAAGCGATGTTCCTCGGCGGCCTGCCCAAGGGTGAGTTCCTGCGCGAGTTCGAGCCCGACTTCTTCTTCGACGACCAGACCGGTCACGTCGACGCGGCCTCGCGGCATGTGCCTGCGGGGCATGTGTCGAGCGGCATCAGCAACGAGCCCTGACGTCGTTCAGGGCACGATCCCGCCGACGGGGCACCTTGCTCCGCGAATGTCCCCCGGGCTTCGCCCTCCTCCTTTATTTCGCTGCGCAAGGCACCCCATCGACGTGATCGATGGGCCGTGCAGTGATTGATCGGCCGCACACCAGCGCTGCGTCCCGTGCCCAGGGCACTGGGTGCTCCCCGCAGCGAAATTAAGGAGGAGGGGCGAAGCCCCGGGGGACATTCGCGGAGGGGAGTACCCGGTGTCCTGTGCACGCGCCACGGTCCCTCTCTCGCAGCTGTTGAAGCAGCCGCAGACCAGCGCGTTGTCACACGCGTTTCGTCCCACTGTCATCGCTCGTTCACTGCCGAGTAACGGGTTCTCCCTAGTCTTGTCGCCTGTCCGGTGCGCAGTGCCTTCGTGGCACTTTTTTTTCGTGCTGGGCGTTCACCTCCTTCGATAGACAACAAGAACCGAACGGCTTTTCCGATGCGTCCGACTCCTTCTACGCACGCCGCGCCCCTCACGCGCTGGCTGTTGCCCCTTGCGATTTCCGCCGCGCTCGCGGCCTGCGGCGGTGGAGGCGGCGGTGGCGTTGCCTTTCCCCCGATCAGCGGCACACCGACGCCACCAACCAGCACGCCCAACGAAGGCAAGAGCGGCCCCAAGGCATTGATCGTCGAGATCGACGGACTCACGCACGCAGCGTTACGCGAAGCCATCGCACAGAAGAAAGTGCCTGCCGCGCTGCAATCTTTGCAGCTTGCCCCCGCATGGACCGGCGGCACCGATGGCGCGCTCAGCGAGCAGCCCGCCACCGACGGCCCCGGCTGGGCAACGCTCTTGACCGGCACCTGGGTGCCGCGCCACGCGGTGCGTGCCGACACCGCGGACCAACGCATCGACGCCAAGCTCGCGCCCTCCGTCTTCGCCTTCGCGAAGCAGAAGAAAGACGCTAGCTACCTCACCGCATCGGTCACCGCCGACGCGCTCTATCCGAACCTGCTGCTCGCAGAAACCGGCACGCTCGACACCGCCGTCGACTGCGCCGGTGCCGACGCCTGCGTGACCGCCAACACCACGCGGCTCATCGGCGCAGGCTACGACCTGCTGGTCGCGCAGTACAGCGCACCTGCCGCCGCAGCCGCGAATGGCCTGCGCAGCGACAGCTACCAGCGCGCCGTGTCCGACACGGCAGCAGCCGTCGGCCAGCTGCTCGCACGCATCGCGCAACGCGCCGCCAACGATGCGAAGGAAGACTGGCTCGTGATCCTCACGACCGGCCACGGCCTCGATGCCTTCGGCGGTGTCACGTCTCTGAAGGACATAGACAACAAGACCGTCTTCATCGCCAGCAACAAGACCTTGCCCGCGCTGCCCGCCGTCGGTGCCGCCTCGCCGGCCGACGACAACGCGCTGCGCCAGTCGGCCGCCGCGACCGACATCGCGCCCACGGTGCTGCGCCACCTCGGCGCACTGCCTGCGACCGCGGCCTACAACTTCAACGGCCAGGCCCTGCAAGCCACCACCGCCGTGCAGCAGCTCGCGGCCCGCACCAGCGCCGACCGGAGCAGCATCGAGCTCTCGTGGACGCTCGCGGGCGACCTCGGCGGCCCCGTTCAGGTGCTGCGCGACGGCAAGCCGATCGCCACGCTGCCGGCCGGCGCCACGCGCTACACCGACCCCGTCAAAGCTGCGGCCGATGGCCTCTACGCGTTCCAGTACACGGTCGCCGCCGGTCGTGCCGCCGTCTCGATCTCCGCGCAGATCGCCTACGTGAAGGTGGGCCTGGTCAATCTGTTCCCACTCGACGCACTGCCCGCGCTGGACCTCAACGCCACCGCGACGCTCGTGCCCATGGCTGCGGATGCGGACAGTGGTTCGCTCGTGGCCGACGACAACTTCCAGCCGCCCTACCGCGTGCAGGCGCTGCGCGTGGACAGCCGCATCAAGAACGCGAGCGGCATGGCCGGCTACAAGCTGCTGCAGACGCGCGACGTGACCACATCCCCGTCCGTCGCCGCCTTCACCTTCGGCTTCTGGCTGCGCACCGACGCCACCTGCAGCCAGGGCGTGAGCAACGGCGCCTCGGTCATCGCCAACAAGAACTACGACACCGGCGACAACGCAGGCCTCGCACTCGGCCTGTTCAGCAACTGCGAACTGCGCTTCAACACCGGCACCGGCAGCGGCCGCGGCGAGATCAAGGGCAAGCACTTCCTGAGCGCGGGCCGCTGGGCCTACGTCGCGATGGTCGTCGACAAGGCCGGCAAGAACATGAGCGGCTATGTGTTCGACCCCGTGAAGGGCACGCAGACCGGCAGCGTCGCGCTCTCGACTTCATTGGTCGCCGCGCTCGGCGGCCTGGGCAAGGGCATCGCGCTGAACGAAGACGCCACCGGCCTGTACTACCAGCGCTGGTCGGCCTCGCCGCGCGGCGCGATGGACTTCAACGACTTCGCGATCTGGAACCGCGCGCTCACCGCCGAAGAACTGACCGCCATCTACACCTCGGGCCAGCCGCTGTCGGCGCTCGCTCCCTGATCACCCCCGGTCTCCACGACATCACAAAGAACGGATCACCCCATGCTGCTTCAAGCTTCCCTCCCCACGCGGCTGCTCGCCGCCTTCCTCCTGGCTTGCACGCTGTCCGCCTGCGGCGGCAGTGACAACAACGGCGGCGGCTTCCCGCCCATCATCACGCCGCCCCCGCAGCCCCAGCCCGAGACCGGCGTGAAGCCCGAAATGCGCTGCGCACCGTGACGCGCGACTTCATGAACAGCCACGACAAGACCATGAATTCACGCCGCAAATTCCTCACGGGCACCGCCACCACCGGCGCTGCCGCCCTCGCACTCTCGGCCTTCCCGCCGAGCATTCGCCGCGCACTGGCCATTCCGGCCAACAACAAGACCGGCACCATCAAGGACGTCGAACACATCGTCATCCTGATGCAGGAGAACCGTTCGTTCGACCACTACTTCGGCACGCTCATGGGCGTGCGCGGCTTCGGCGATCGCTTCACCATTCCGCTGCCGGGCGGGCGCAACGTCTGGCAGCAGGCCGACGAAACGGGCACGCCCGTGCTGCCCTACCACCTGGACCAGACCAAGGGCAACGCACAGCGCGTGGCCGGCACGCCGCATGACTGGAACGACGGCCAGAACGCCTGGGACGGCGGCCGCGCCTACCAGTGGGTCAAGTACAAGAAGACCGGCACCGCGCCGTACACCCAGGCCATGGGCTACCTCGAGCAGGCCGAGCTGCCGTACCAGTTCGCGCTGGCCAATGCCTTCACGCTGTGCGACGGCTACCACTGCAGCATGCACACGGGCACCAACTCGAACCGCATGTTCCACTGGACCGGCACCAACGGCCCCACGGGCGCGGGCGTGGCCTCGGTCACCAACGAGTGGGACGACAGCTACACGCCGCCGTCGACCACCGGCTACGAGTGGAAGACGTTTCCCGAGCGCCTGCAGGCCGCCGGCATCAGCTGGATCGTGTATGAAAACATGCGCGACAACTTCGGCGACAACCCGCTCGTGGGCTTCAAGCAGTACCGCCAGGCCAGCGAAGCCTCGGGCAAGCCGATCAAGAACACCGGCCCGGTGCCGGCCTACGACCCGGCCAGCGACGACGTCGGCAACCCGCTGTACAAGGGCATCGCCAACACCATGCCCGGCGCCAACGTGGAGGAGTACCTGAACACCTTCCGCAACGACGTGAAGAACGGCAAGCTGCCGCAGGTGTCGTGGATCGTCGCACCCGCCACCTATTCGGAGCACCCCGGACCATCGAGCCCCGTGGAAGGCGGCTGGTACATCCAGGAAACGCTCGATGCGCTCACCGCCGTGCCTGAGGTGTGGAGCAAGACCGTGCTGATCATCAACTTCGATGAGAACGACGGCTACTTCGACCACTACCCGTCGCCGGCCGCGCCCTCGCTCAACCCCGACGGCTCGCCCGCCGGCAAGACGACGCTGCCCGAAGCCGACATCGCCTTCGAGCGCTTCACGCACCCCAAGCCGCCGGGCACCACCCATCAACCCGCGCCCGACGGTCGCGTGTACGGCCCCGGCGTGCGCGTGCCGATGTACATCATCTCGCCGTGGAGCCGCGGCGGCTGGGTCAACTCGCAGGCCTTCGACCACACCTCGGTGATCCGCTTCATCGAGACGCGCTTCGGCGTGAAGGAGCCCAACATCAGCGCGTTCCGCCGCGCGGTGTGCGGCGACCTCACGAGCGCCTTCAACTTCGCCACGCCTAACACCGAGGCGCTGCCCACGCTGGCCGGCCGCACAACCAAGACGCAGGCGAACGACACGCGCGCGGCGCAGGAAGCCCAGGCGCAGGTGCCGATGCCCGCCGACCCGCAGCTGCCGCGCCAGGCCGCCGGCACGCGTCCCTCGCGCGCCCTGCCCTACGAGCTGCACGTGAGCGCACGCAACGACGCCACCAGTGGCAAGGTGCGGCTGGTGTTCGCCAACACGGGCAAGGCCGCCGCCGTGTTCCATGTGTACGACAAGCTCAACCTGGAACGCCTGCCGCGCCGCTACATGGTCGAGGCCGGCAAGACGCTGGACGACACCTGGAACGCGATGGTCGACAACACGGGCTTCTACGACCTGTGGGTGCTCGGCCCCAACGGCTTCCACCGCCATTTCCGCGGCGACCTGAACAGCCTGCGCGCCGGCGATGCGCCCAACCCCGAAGTGCGCGTGTGCTACGACATCGCCAACGGCAACGTCTACCTGCAGATGCTCAACGGCGGTCGCAACGCCTGCAAGTTCACCGTGCGCCCCAAGGCCTACCGCACCGACGGCCCGTGGACCGCGACCGTGGCGGGCGGCACCTCGACCGAGCAGCACTGGGACCTGGCCGCCAGCGGCGCCTGGTACGACTTCGAAGTGACTTGCGATGCCGACACCAGCTACTACCGGCGCTTTGCGGGCCGCGTGGAAACGGGCCGGCATTCGGTGAGCGATCCGGCCATGGGCACGGCCCGCGCCTGAGGCCAGGGTGACACCATGACCTCCCGCCGCAACTTCCTCACCGGCACCGCCACCACCGGTGCCGCCGCGCTCGCCCTCTCGGCCTTTCCGCCGAGCATCCGGCGCGCGCTGGCCATTCCCGCCAACAACAAGACCGGCACGATCAACGACGTCGAACACGTCGTGATCCTGATGCAGGAGAACCGGTCGTTCGACCACTACTTCGGCACCCTCGCCGGCGTGCGTGGCTTCGGCGACCGCTTTCCCATTCCGCTGCCCAAGGGCCTCAACGTCTGGCAGCAAAGCGATGCCAACGGCAACGTGGTGCTGCCGTACCACTTCGACAGCCGCAAGGGCAATGCGCAGCGCGACGGCGGCACGCCGCACGACTGGGACGACAGCCAGCAGGCCTGGGGCGGTGGCCGCATGCACGAATGGGCGCGCTACAAAACGCCCAAGGCCATGGGGTATCACAAGCAGGCCGAGGTGCCGTTCCAGTTCGCGCTGGCCGATGCCTTCACGCTGTGCGACGCGTACCACTGCGCGATGCACACCGGCACCGACGCGAACCGTTCGTTCCACATCACCGGCACCAACGGGCCGACCGCGCAGAACGTGGCCTTCGTCACCAACGAGTGGGACTGGCTCGACGCCACGCCCAGCAAGGTCGACACCGGCTACACGTGGAAGACCTACGCCGAGCGCCTCGAAGACGCCGGTGTGAGCTGGATCTGCTACCAGAACATGCCCGACGAATGGGGCGACAACATGCTGGGCGCGTTCCGCCAGTTCCGTCGTGCCAACCGCGCGTCGCCCTACCCGGTGACCAGCGGTTACTACAAGGCGCCGTTTTCCGACACGGGCCAGAAGCTCCCTTTCCACGCCTACGACGCGGCCAGCGACAACCCCGGCAACCCGCTCTACAAGGGCATCGCCAACACGCTGCCCGGCGACAAGCCCGAGGACTACCTGGACGCGTTCCGGCGCGACATCAAGGCCGGCCGCCTGCCGAAGGTGAGCTGGATCAATGCGCCCTCCGCCTACTGCGAGCATCCCGGCCCCTCCAGCCCGGTGCAGGGTGCGTGGTTCATCCAGGAAATCCTCGATGCGCTCACCGCCGTGCCCGAGGTCTGGAGCAAGACCGTGCTGCTGGTCAACTTCGACGAGAACGACGGCTACTTCGACCATGTGCCCTCGCCCTCGGCGCCCTCGCTCAACCCCGACAAGACACCGGCCGGCAAGACCACGCTCGCCGCCGACGCCCTGAAGGCCGAGTACTTCACGCAGCCGGCGCCCGAAGGCAGCACCTCGCAGCCGAAGCCCGACAACCGCGTGTTCGGCCCCGGCCCGCGTGTGCCGCTGTACGTGATCTCGCCCTGGAGCCGCGGCGGCTGGGTCAGCTCGCAGGCCTTCGATCACACCTCGGTGCTGCAATTCCTGGAAACGCGTTTCGGCGTGAAGGAGCCGAACATCTCGCCCTTCCGGCGCGCGGTGTGCGGTGACCTCACGAGCGCCTTCAACTTCGCCACGCCGAACACCGAGGCCCCGCCCCAACTCGCGGGCAAGTTGAGCAGGACCGATGCCGACAAGGTGCGCAACGACCAGCAGGCGCTGCCGCAGGTGCCGCTGCCAACCGACCCGCAGCTGCCGCGCCAGGCCACCGGCACGCGCCCTTCGCGCGCCCTGCCCTACGAGCTGCACACGAGCGCCAGGGCCGACACCCTCACCGGCACCGTGAAGCTGATCTTCTCGAACACCGGCAAGGCCGCCGCCGTGTTCCACGTGTACGACAAGCTCAACCTCGACCGCCTGCCACGCCGCTACATGGTCGAGCCCGGCAAGACGCTCGACGACAGCTGGGCCGCCGCCACCGACAACAGCGGCTTCTACGACCTCTGGGTGCTCGGCCCCAACGGCTACCACCGCCACTTCAAGGGCGACCTCAACCGCCTGCGCGCCGGCGGCGTGGCCGCGCCCGAGGTGCGTGTCTGCTACGACATCGCCAACGGCAACGTCTACCTGCAGATGCGCAACGACGGCAAGGCCGCGTGCAAGTTCACGGTGCGCGCCAAGGCCTACCGCGACGACGGCCCGTGGAACGCGACGGTGAACGGCGGTGCCCAGGCCGAGCAGCACTGGGAGCTCGCCGCCAGCGGCCAGTGGTACGACTTTGCCGTCACCTGCGACAGCGACCCGGCCTTCTACCGCCGCTTTGCCGGCCGCGTGGAAACCGGCAAGCACACGGTCAGCGATCCGGCGATGGGCTTGCCCGACCTTTGAAGACGTAGGCATGATCCCCCCGCGCCCGCCAGTGGCGCGGGGGAATTCATGCACGCCAAGGTCATTCGGTACTTCGTCGAGGTGGTTCGCGCGGGCTCGATCCGCAAAGCGGCCGAGCAGCTGCACGTGGTGCCCACGGCCGTGAACCGGCAGATCCTCAACCTCGAGGAAGAACTGGGCGCGCCGTTGTTCGAGCGCATCCACAACACGCTCAAGCTCACGCCCGTGGGCGAGATCGTGCTGGCGCATGCGCGCGGCACACTGCGCGAGTTCGACCTCGTGCGCCAGCGCATCGAGGACATGCGCGGCCTGCGCCAGGGCGAGGTCACGCTGGCCACCACGGCCGGCCTGGCCGACGCCTTCCTGCCGGCCGTGGTGCAGCGCTTTCGGGCCGCGCACCCGGGCATCCAGCTCAAGCTGCTCGGCCTGCCCATCGCGGCCGTGCTGCGCAGCGTGGCCGAAGGCGATGCCGACCTGGCGCTGGCCTACGACGTGCCCGGCACGGCCGGCTTTCGCACGCTGTTCAGCAGCGAGTGGCCGATCGGCGCGGTGGTGCCGCCGGGCCATCCGCTCACGGCGCATGCGACCACGGTGCTGGCGGAGTGCGTGGGCTACCCGCTGATCCTGCCCGCGCCCTCGCTGTCGATCCGACCGATCCTCGACGCCGCGTTCGAGCGCTCGGCCATCCGCGTGTCGCCGGTGGTCGAAACCACCTCCACCGCGCTGATGCGCCGGCTGGTGCGCGACGGCGGCGGCATCACGCTGCTGAACCGCCTGGACGTGGACGAGGAGCGCAACGACGGCACGCTCGTCTTCGTGCCGCTGCGCGACACCACGCTGGGCGCCCAGACGCTCACGCTCGAGACCCGCGCCGCACAGCCGCCGAGCGCCGCGGCCGAGCTGTTCGCGAACCATGTCGTGGCCTGCTTGGACGACCTGCTGGCACCCTGATGCCGCTCTGGCAGCCCCTGCGATGACCGTCCACTTTTTGTGCACAGGGCGCGTCATTTATTGACTTTGCATGTGCAAAGACATCGCTCCTAGACTGCCGCGCCGGTTCATCGGCAGGAAAGGTTCCCATGTTCTCGAACGATAAAAAGACCCCCGCAGGAGACGGCGAAGGGGTCGACCAGAAGCTTCCGCTCGCCCGTTGCGGCGCATTGAGCCTGCAGCACGTGCTCGTGATGTACGCGGGCACGGTGGCCGTGCCGCTCATCGTGGGCGGTGCGCTCGGCCTCTCGAAGGCCGACATCGCCTTCCTCATCAACGCCGACCTGTTTGCCGCCGGCATTGCCACGCTGGTGCAGGCCATCGGCTTCTGGCGCTTCGGCATCCGCATGCCGGTGATGATGGGCGTGACCTTCGCGGCCGTCGGGCCGATGATCGCCATCGGCATGGATCCGTCGCTCGGGCTGCCCGCGATCTACGGCGCGACCATCGTGGCGGGCGTGTTCGGCATGCTCGTTGCGCCGCTCATGGGGCGGGTGCTGGGCGTGTTTCCGCCGCTCGTCACGGGCACGGTCATCACGCTGATCGGCGTGTCGCTCATGGGCGTGGCCATCAACTGGGCTGCGGGCGGCCAGCCCACCGCGACCCGCATGATCGACGGCGTGGCGCACGCGGTGGCCAACCCGGCCTACGGCGAGCCGGTGAACCTGGCGATTGCCGCGGCGGTGCTGGCGGTGATCATCGCGATCACGCGCTTCGGCAAGGGCCTCATCGCGAACATCGCGGTGCTGCTGGGCATCGTGTTCGGCGTGGGCGTGTCGCTCGCGCTCGGGCGCATGCACTTCGACGGACTCGAAGAAGCCAGCTGGATGGCCGTGACCACGCCCTTCCACTTCGGCCTGCCGCGCTTCGAGCTCACGGCCATTGCCTCGATGTGCATCGTGATGCTCATCACGCTGGTCGAATCGACCGGCATGTTCCTGGCACTGGGCGAGATCACCGGCCGCAAGGTGACGACCGATGCGCTCACGCGCGGGCTGCGTGCCGACGGGCTGGGCACCGTCATCGGCGGTGTGTTCAACACCTTCCCCTACACCTCGTTCTCGCAGAACGTGGGGCTGGTCACGGTGACGGGCGTGCGCTCGCGCTACGTGGCGGCGGGCGGTGGCCTGATGCTGATCGCACTCGCGCTCTTTCCGAAGATCGCGCACATCGTGGCCTCGGTGCCGCAGTTCGTGCTCGGCGGCGCGGGCATCGTGATGTTCGGCATGGTCGCGGCCACGGGCGTGCGCATCCTGGGTGCGATCGACTACGCGCAGAACCGCCACGCGCTGTACGTGATCGCCATTTCGATCGGGCTCGGATTGATCCCCACGCTGTCGCCGAACTTCTTCCAGCACTTCCCCGCCTGGACCCATCCGCTGACGCACAGCGGCATCGTGCTGGGCACGCTGGCCGCGGTGCTGCTCAATCTTTTCTACAACGGCGTGCTGTCGAAGGAACGTTCCTTCGCGATGGCGGCGCGCACTTCGCACGGCTCCGAATGACTTTTCAACATCCATCTTCTTCCTCTTCGCCGCAGCGCCCGCCGCTGCTGATCGTCCGGCACGCCGACGTGCTCGTCACCATGGACGCCGCCCGGCGCGAGATCGCCGACGGCGCCGTGGTGATGAACGGCCCCGCCGTCGCCTGGGTGGGCGCCACGGCCGAGCTGCCGGCGGTGTACCTCGACGCGCTGCGCAGCGGCCAGGCCGAGGCCATCGACATGCACGGCCATGTCGTGATGCCCGGGTTGGTGAACACGCACCACCACATGTACCAGAGCCTCACGCGCGCCGTGCCCGAGGCGCAGGATGCGGAGCTCTTCGGCTGGCTCACGAACCTGTACCTGCTGTGGGCGCGGCTCACGCCCGAGATGATCCGCGTGTCGACGCAGACCGCCATGGCCGAGCTGATGCGCTCGGGCTGCACCACCACCAGCGATCACCTCTACCTGTTCCCGAACGGGTCGCGGCTCGACGACTCGATCGAGGCGGCCGACGCCATGGGCATGCGCTTCCACGCGGCGCGCGGCAGCATGAGCGTGGGCCGCAGCGCCGGCGGCCTGCCGCCCGACGAGGTGGTGGAGACCGAGGCCGCGATCCTGCGCGACAGCGAGCGGCTCATCGACCGCTGGCACAACCCCGCGCGCCATTCGATGCGCCGCATCGTGCTCGCGCCCTGCTCGCCGTTCTCGGTGTCGCGCGACCTGATGCGGCTGTCGGCCGAGCTGGCGCGCGCGCGCGGCGTGTCGCTGCACACGCACCTGGCCGAGAACGACAACGACGTCGCCTACTCGCGCGAGAAGTTCGGCATGACGCCGGCCGAGTACGCCGAAGACCTGGGCTGGGTCGGCCCCGACGTGTGGCACGCGCACTGCGTGAAGCTCGACGACGCCGGCATCGCGCTCTTCGGGCGCACCGGCACCGGCGTGGCGCACTGCCCGTGCTCGAACATGCGGCTGGCCTCGGGCATCGCGCCCATCGGGGCCATGCGGCGCGCGGGCGTGCCCGTGGGCCTGGGCGTGGACGGCAGCGCGTCGAACGACGGCGCGCACATGCTGGGCGAGGCGCGCCAGGCGATGCTGCTGCAGCGCGTGGGCTACGGCCCCGCCGCGATGACGGCGCGCGAGGCGCTGGAGATCGCCACGCTCGGCGGCGCCCGCGTGCTCGGGCGCGACGACATCGGCGCGCTGGCGCCGGGCATGTCGGCCGACCTCGTGGCCTTCGACATGCGCGGCGTCGACCACGCCGGCGCCTGGCACGACCCGGTCGCGGCGCTGGTGTTCTGCACGCCGGTGGCGGCGGCACTGAGCGTGATCGACGGTGTGGTCCGCATCCGCGACGGGCGCTTCACGGGCTTCGAGCTGGCACCGCTGCTGGCGACGCACCGCGAACTCGCGCGCACGCTGTACGAAAGCGCGCGGCATCCGCACACCGCCTGAAAAGCGGCGCGCTGATCGTCAGCGCCGCATCGTGTCCAGCTGCGTGACCGGCGCGGCGTTGTTGCCCCACGCGCCGCGGATGTAGGTGAGCACCTCGGCCACTTCGGTCGCGTCGAGCGCGTGCCCGAACGGCGGCATGCCGTAGGGGCGCGGGTTGCCGGCCGTCGCGGGCAGGAAACCGCCGTGCGCCACCACCTGGATCAGGTTGGTGGGCCGCGCCATCGTCACTGCGCGGTTGCCCGCGAGCGGCGGGTAGGCGCCGGCCGCGCCCTGGCCCTGGTCGCCGTGGCAGTACGCGCAGCGCTGGTCGTATATCTTCGCGCCGCGCACCATCGCGCCAGCGTCGCGCCGCACCGGCGCGGCGGGGGCCTTGGTTGCTTCGGGGGCGTCCTTCTTCACGGCCTCGGGCAGGTCCTTCAGGTAGATCGCCATCGCGCCGAGGTCGGCGTCGCTCAGGTACTGCGTGCTGCGGAACACGACGTCGGCCATCGGGCCCATCACCGAGCCGCGCGGGGAGGTGCCCGACTTGAGCAGCGCCACGACATCGGCCGCGGGCCAGTCGGCCACGCCCGCTTCGTGCGGATCGGCCAGCGACGGCGCGTACCAGTTCTCCACCGCGATGAGCCCGCCCGAGAGTCCGAGCTTGGTTTCTGTCGCACCCAGCGAGTTGCGGCTGCCGTGGCAGGCGATGCAGTGGCCCAGCCCGCCGACCAGGTAAGCGCCGCGGTTCCATTCGGCCGGCTTGTTCGCGTTCGCCACGAAGGGCTGCGGCTTGAACGAGAGCGCGCGCCACACCGCGAGCGCGGCCTGCGTGTCGTACGGAAAGCGCAGCCGGTGCGCCTTGTTTTCCGTGGCGGCGGGCGCCACGCCGCGCAGGTAGGCGTAGAGGGCGTCGGAGTCTTCGCGCGTGACCTGCGTGAAGTTCGGGTACGGAAAGGCCGGGTACAGCAAACGCCCGTCCTTGCTGCGGCCGTTGTGCATGGCGCGCCAGAAGTGCGCGCTGCTCCAACTGCCGATGCCGTGCGTCGGGTCAGGCGTGAGGTTGGTCGCGTAGATGGTGCCGAACGGCGTTTCGAGCGGCACGCCGCCCGCGTAGGGCTGGCCGCCGCGCGTGGTGTGGCAGCCGGCACAGTTGCCCGCCAGCGCAAGGTAGCGCCCGCGCTCGACGAGCTGCGGTGTGGCCTCGAAGGCTTCGGCGCGTTCGGGCAGCGGGTCTTCGCCGCGCAGGTTCAGCGCCAGCACGACGCCGGCCAACACGGCCGCCAGGGTGACGAGGCCCAGCAGGGCCCAGCCGAAATGTCTCAATCGCGCGGTCATCGGGTTCTCACGGTTTCGCTGCGGTCGGCATGCCGCCGCAGGTGACGGGCAACGGCGCGGGCAGCGAGGCGGCCGGGCGGGTGTCGGCCGGCATCGGCTGCACGGCCAGCCAGCTGGCCACGGCGTTGATGTCGGCGGTGGTCATGCGCTGGCCGATTTGCGCCATGCAGTCGGGCGCGGGCGCGTGGCGCTCCTTGGTGAGCCAGGCGCCGAGCTGCGACGACACATACAGCCGCGGCAGGCCCAGCAGGCCCGGAATGGCCGGCTGCACGCCCGTGAGCGCCGCGCCGTGGCACTGCACGCAGGCCGGGATGTTGCGCGCGGCATCGCCTTCGAGCGCCAGCTGACGGCCGCGGCGCAGCTGCTCGGGCGAGGCGTCGCTCTGCGGCGAGATCGCCGCGTACGGCAGCGACAGGTTCGCGAAGTAGTCGGCCATCTCGCGCAGGTAGTCGTCCGACAGGTGCTGGACCATGTAGGTCATGTCGCTGTTGAAGCGGCGCCCGTCGCGAAAACTCACGAGCTGGTTGAACAGGTAGCCCGCGGGCTTGCCCGCCAGGCGCGGGAAGAAGCCGGCGTTGGTGGTGGCGCCCTCGCGCCCGTGGCAGGCGATGCAGGCGGCCACGCGCTGTTCGATGGTGTCGGGCACGGTGGTGGTGGCTGCGCGCGTCATGGCAGGCGCGAGCGGCAACAGCAGCGCCAGGGCCAGCGCCGCGCGATGGAGCACGGCCTTCATCACGTGCCTGCCGCGAAATGCGCCAGGGCCAGCAGGCCCGCGATCAGCAGCAGGGCCATGCACAGCCCCACGCCGATCAGCGGCAGGATGCCCAGTTGGGCGGTCCGCTTGTCGGCGTCGGCCCGGCGGC